>JAVWUR010000040.1:0-16323 GCA_036667055.1 Oscillospiraceae bacterium | reverse complement strand
GTTTCATATAGCTGGGTTGGCTCTATGGGCTTAGCAAGATGGTCGTTCATGCCGGCGTCAATGCTTTTTTGCACATCCTCGGCAAAGGCATTGGCGGTCATTGCGATTATGGGAATAGTCTTTGCTTGGGGGTGTGCGCACTGGCGAATGGCTCTAGTGGCATCGTACCCATTCATAATCGGCATCTGTACATCCATCAAAATAACGTCAAAGGTGCTTGGTGGGCTGGCGGAAAACGTCTCAAACCCAAGCTGTCCGTTGTTTGCTATCGTCACCGTCATACCGGCTTTTTCTAAAATTCTGCTCGCCACCAACTGGTTCATAGGGTGATCCTCGCAGAGCAAAACATGAGTGCCGGACAGCCTGCTAAAGTGGGTGTCGTGGGTAAGCTTAACCTTAGTGGGTAAAGCTTCCTCCACAAAGCGCAGCGGCAACTCGATGGTAAAGGTAGAGCCAACTCCCAAAGCGCTGTTTACCGAGATGGTACCGCCCATATAGTCAACAATACTTTTGACGATGGAAAGCCCTAAACCCGTGCCCTCTATCTGGGAGGTCATGGGGTTTTGAGCACGGTAAAATGGCTCAAATATATGAATCTGCTGTTCGGGGGCGATGCCAATTCCCGTGTCGGAAATTTCAAATCGGTAGAGGCTGATATTTTTGTGCTCCAGAACCGACTCGGAAATGCGGTAGGTGATGATGCCGCCCTCGGGGGTGAATTTCAAGGCGTTGGCAAGGATATTGTCGATAACCCGATGAATTCTCACAACATCTCCGCTGCAAGAATCATGGGTAATGTCCACCATCAAATCTACCCTTTGATGTTTCTTTGCCGCCAAAGCCCGTGCTCGGCTCAAGGCGAGTTTAAGCTGCTGGGAAAAGGAAAACAGTTCGCTTGTAAGGACTATCTTGCCGCTTTCTATGCGGTTCATATCCAAAATATCTGTTATCATGGACAGCAAAAGGGCGGAGGATTGCTGGATAACCTGCAAGCTTTCATGCACCTGCTTTGTGTTATTTTCATCGGATATTGCAAGGTTGCACATACCGATAATGGCGTTCATGGGGGTGCGTATATCGTGGCTCATGGAGGCTAGAAACTTAGATTTTGAGCTGTTCGCCTGCTGAGCTAGGGTCAAGGATTCAAAAAGGGCAATTTTTTGTTTTTCCTGCTGTGCCAACATATCCGTCACATCCGCACGGCTGAACACCACAATTCCTGCGGTGCGATCGTGCATGACAAAGCGAGTTTGCTTGGTGCGAATTTCCCCGTTTACCTCTCGCAGATGATAGGTAAATTCATAGCTGTCCTTGCTTTCAAGCTCACGTGAAATGTTTTCCAAGGACATATTTTGAAGATATAGCACCTTGTCCTCGGGGGTTATATAGCTTTCAGAGGTTCGGTGAATGGCGGCAGTGTAGGTGTAGGGGACGCCATACTCGTAGTCATTTAGCTCCGCTATCTGGCTTTTGCTGTTGTAAAAAACAGTGGTGTTGGAGGTGAGATTTAAGTGGGCGACAAAATCGTAATCAAACTGAATTACCGAGTCTAAAACCTGCTCCTGCATCTTGCTTGCCGACACATCGGTTATAGTTAAAAACCCTACAAGGTCACCGGTTCTGGGTTGTATCGCCGTGTCCACATGAATGGAAATCCAGCGGATATTTTGTTCGCTGCCAAGATTTATGGTACAGGAATAATCGTGGTGGGTAAGCCCCAGCTCAAAGCTGTTTTTCATGTTTTCGTTGCCGAATATTTTCATAAAATCGGTCTGTTGCTTTTCACCAATTATCATGGAGGCGATACCACGGAAAAAATCCTCCCGTACCATGCCAAAGCGGTGCTCCACATCCAGCCCGATTTTGTCCTCCACCTCTAAAATGGTGTTGCGTGTGATGCTGCAATTTCCCGCTAAAATCACGTTTTCCCCTAGGGTTCGATAGCGGTATTTAATGGCTTCCTCATATTTTTGCTTTGCCTCCATCTGGTCGGTGACTTCCACTGCGCTGCCCAAAGCATAGACTGGCTTTTTGCTGCGGCTGGGCAGAATGGTGTAGGTGCAGCGTTTCCAAACATAGCTTTTTGTGCGGGCGTCCCACAGCCGCACCGTGGTGCAAACTTGGGGAGTACCCTTATGAAGCTTTGAGTAAAACTCCTTAAACTTTTCAACATCCTCGTAGTAGCACTGGTTTTTTGCAATGAGACTCTCGGGCACATTGGGTATCTCTGCCCCATTAATACCATATACGGCCTCGGTGTTGTGATTTTGGATTATGGTGTGCCGCCCGATATCATACATCCAGGTGTCAATTTGATTTTGCTCTAAAACCGTAGCAAAGCGGCTCTCTAAATCCTTGAATTCATTAATGTTTTCAGCGGTGGCAATCGCCCAAAAGGGCTTGCCTTTGTCATTGAAAAGAGTGGTGAAGCGCACTCGCTTCCACACTAAATCACCATTTGAATTTATGGTTTTTATATCTGCTTTGACGGTAGCTGCGCCCTCCTTAACCCTTTGAATAAGAGAGTTATAGCACTCGATGCTGTCGGGGTGAATGGCACCTGCGGCATATAGGCTGGCAGGGTAGTCCTCCAACATTTCGCTCAGGTTGTATTCTTCCACAGAGACGGTATTAAAAAACGCCTTGTTGCTTAAAATGTCATATTCCCAATATACAAGCCCTGTGTGGTTGATGGCAGCGGTAAGCTTTTGTTTAGTTTTAGCAAGCTCTATGCGAGCCGCCTTGTCCTTTGAGATGTCCGATATATATATTACATAGGCAGGTGCGCCACGCCACTCTATGGAATGAGAGATAACGGAATAATATTTAGACAGAAAATCCAGATAAATTTCTTGGGGATCGCTGGTATTGGGGGAGAGCAGGGCAATACACTCATCACAGGGGTGGCTTTTATGACGCAGCACACAATGGCATTTTTGCCCGAGGAAGTTGCAAATGCCCTCGCTTGCCAAAATGTCCTCCATGGCTTTGTTGGCGTAAAGCAGCTTGTGAGAGTCTTTTTCCACAACATATATGCCGTGGGTTGACTGGCAGACAATGTCACTAAACAAACTGCTATCGTCAAAAATGCCCGCAGCATTGCTCTGTGGCAGGGTATAGAAGGTGCTGATAATCATAGGCTTTTTTTGGGGTGAAACAATTTTAGTGCCACGATCCTGTATCCATATGTAGCTACCGTCTTTTCTTTTTACACGATATTCTATGGCGTACTGGCCAAAGGTGTCTAGCTGTTCTTTAACTCGTTTTGACACAAATTCCGAGTCATCGGGATGTATAAGCCCTGTGATACTTTCCCCAAGGTCATGGTAAAAGTCCTCCTCATGGGTGTAACCCAAAAAATCCAGCACCCTCCTGCCTACAAAGTAACAGGGAAAGCTGGGGGGAATTTCCCGCACCATTATGCTGTGGGAGATGGATTCCAAAAGCCATGGGTCAGTCTTGTTGATCATAAAAATATCTCTCCTCAAAGCGCATATTTTGGCTGAACAGGACATTTTCAAGCTCTTTTACCATCTGGGGTGGGGCACCCTTTTCCTTTGCCAAGGCAAGCACCGTTACGCTGGCTAGGCGATTGGGCTTTGCCTTTCCATTTTCCCAACGGTTGATGGTGGAAAAGCTAAGGTTAAGTTCCTTTGCAATTTGTACCTGCGTCATGCCGATTGACGTGCGTATTTGTTTTAAAAGATAGGCAAGCTCCATTGTCGCACCTCGTAAAATATAGATTAAGCTATATAGCGTTATCTATATAGTACAGGGCATTTATCCCCTTGTCAAGGGAAATGACAGGAAAGATATATAGCACAATAGCATTTGAAGCCTTTAAAAGCACATTTTGAGCAAAAACAGTTGATTTGATTTTAGTGTGGTGATACAATGAGTAAAATTACACTGTTAATAATAGTTATATTAGGAGGGTTACAGAAAATGAATAAAAAAATTATTGCAGCAGTACTAAGCATTTGCCTTAGTATCAACATTGTCGGTTTGCCCGTTTTTGCCCTTGCTGGGGAAGTGACGGCACCTACTCCAAATACATCCACCGAAAACACACCAACTGAAAACACACCCACTGAAATCACTCCCACCGAAAACACTCCCACCGAAAACACACCCACTGAAATCACACCCACCGAAAACACACCCACTGAAAACACTCCCACTGAAAACACACCCACCGAAAAGGTAGGGGTTGTGGCAGTGGCGAATACAGAGCCACCTGCAACAAAAGAAGTGGCAGTCATCACCGTTACTCCGGACAAAACAACAGGCATAATCTATGGTGACAAGGTTGTTTATACAATAAAGGTGGACAAAAGCAATGAGGGAACCACACTTGTTCCCACAGGCACGGTACAGCTTTACAAAAAAGGCATAGGTGGGGCGGCAGATACATTGATAGGAGATGGCACACTGCAAGCTGACGGCACAGTTGCCATAACCGCCAACCATACAGTGCTAACCGCCAAGAACAATGGAAATCATACACTATATGCAAAATACTTAGGGGATGAAAACTTTTACGAAAAGACAAGCGCTGAAATAGAAACAAAGGTTGCCCCAAAAAAGCTGACAGTGACGGCAAATGATGTGGAATCCTATCAGTATTACCCGATTCCATTTGGAGGGCACACCATCACAGGCTTTGTGCCGGGGGAAACGAAAGCCGACTTGGTTAATTTTAGCGTCACCATATCCTACTCGGCAGGGGGAGACGGCAAAAGCGCAGGGGACTTTGAGACTGTGCCCAATATTACCCTACCACCTGATGAGAACAACTATACAGCAGTCGGGATAAAGGGTAAATTGAAGGTTATCGCTCCGGAGATAACAGGCAGCGTTTATGACATACTCCCACAGGACTGTATAGGCACTTACCCTATGGCGGGTATACTGAGCAATTATTTGCCTCCCGATACAAGCTTTGAAGCTTTAAGAATTGCGGTGTACATAGCCAAAGCATCTGACACTGGTGCAATGAAGGCACTGCTAACAGGGGAAACGGAATTTGGTCAATCGGTGTACGTAGAGATAGGCATTATAAATTGGAAAACAAAGGAATATGTTCCCATGGAGGGCGATTTGTGTGTATTTTTACCCTACCCACCGGAAATGAACAAAAATGACACCATTAAAGGCGCCCATTTTAAATTTCCAAGAGGAGAAGGAAGGGCAAGTGGAAATGGACCAAAGGCAGATATAACCATCAAAAATTTAGAGACAGGGATGACTATGGAAGTGAAAGGGCTGTCACCTTTTGCTTTTGGATATACAAAGGCAGCACCACCGCCAACACCAACACCAACGCCAACGCCAACACCAAAACCTACACCAGTGGTAGAGCCGGAAATAAAGTTAAGCCCTGAAACAGGTGTGGCAGCACCCAACTACAGCACAGCCTTGATACTGACGGCAGCGGCAGCGGCAACGGCAATAGCAAGCTTGGGAAAAAAGAGAAAAAAATAACAGGTAAAAAGCCGATGCTAAACGACGGTAAAATGACATAGACTAAACGTCCCAAGCTAATGCAAATTAGATGAGGGACGTTTTTCTTGTCCACAAAAAAACCATAAAGAGAGCTTTCAAGTAAAAACAAAGTAAATAAAGTAAAATCACACCGTACAAGTCACAAAAGTTTTAAAAGTTGTTTTGTTACAAAATACACAAAAAGAATAAAGCAAATATGGTTAAAAAGATAAATTCAAGAGGTATTCAAGCCATAATTTGTTGCACAAACAATATATGGGTGATATACTTAAAATAGATAAATCATATATCTAAAATAGAAAAACAGTGAGGGAGAAACATGAAAAGAAAGAAGGATTTATCTGGTAAACAAACTATATATTACGCTCGAACCTACCGACATTTAAAGATGACGCCTTGGCAGGTTCTTCCGTTTTTTCTATTTTTCTTATTACCATGCGTACTGTTGTTTTTGGTTTACTACAGCAGAATTTCTTGGTACATGGCACAGATAGCACGGTACATTTTGGAGCTGGTCATACCAAAGGCAGAGCTAGGCATAGCCTATGGGGAGTTTTTGCCCCTATTTGGTGGGGTTTATTCGGTGCAGTTACCGGGGAAGATGCCCTCGGTACAGTTTATTTTAGTGAATATGTTTGCGGTACTGGTGCTCTTATTAGTGTGCGCCTTTATTAAGGGCGGAGGCAAGGCGGCGGCGGTTTTTATAAGCATTGCACTGGGCATCCATTTTGTGTCCTGTATATACTTTTTGTTTTGGGGTCGATATTTCCCATACACCCTGTCGGAATATTCCGATTTGTACATGAAACAGCAAATTAGCATTTGGCTTACCTTTATGGTGATAACAGGCATGGCGACAGGGCTTACAGTGAATAGCGGCATAAAAAAATATCTGGCTTTTATTGCCACAATGGCATATTCCTTTGTGTTTGGCTGCGTAAGGTATGTGGGCTTTTTGTTCCTGCTCAATAGAGCGTCCAGCCTATACATGGCGGCGCTGTTCTTCTCCTTTGGCCCATTCTTTGATTTTCTATATCTTGTGTTCATCTATTCTTATTTTATAAAGCGGCTGATAATTCATTATGAGGCACGAGAAAGGGAGGTGAATTGGCAGTGGATGTAATAGTTACAATTTTAAAGATTTATTTTGTGGTCACAGTGGTAGTTATGCTGTGCTATATGCTGCGGCATATGTATTTTTCCCTGAACCGACTTTATGGGCGGCAAAGGATGTACTATAATGATATATATGACAGCGACCTGCCAAAAATTTCCGTTTTGGTGCCAATGCACAACGAGGAAGCGGTGCTAGACCATGTGCTCACAAGCCTTTTGGCGTGTGACTATGACCGTGACAAATTGGAGATTATCCCAATAAATGACCATTCCAGTGATGCCACAAAGGAGATGCTGGACGATTACCACAGCCGATATCCCTTTATACGTCCGCTGCACAGAACCTCCGACGAGCGTGGCAAGCCGGCAGGGTTAAATGATGCTATGGCGGTTGCCACAGGGGATATTATGATTGTTTTTGATGCGGACTACCGCCCCAGCAAAAATATGCTGCGTGCCTTGGCGGTGGCTTTTTGCGACCCTGAAATCGGTGCGGTCATGGGGAGAGTTATCCCGTACAACACCAATGTAAATATGCTTACACGGCTTTTGAACCTAGAGCGCTCGGGGGGATATCAAGCCGACCAACAGGCGAGGTATAACCTGCGTTTGATGCCCCAATACGGCGGAACGGTAGGCGCATTTCGCAAGGATATTCTACTGGACACAGGGGGCTTTGACACCTTGATGCTGGCGGAGGACACAGAGCTTACCTACCGTTTATACACCAAGGGCTACAAGGTGCTCTATGCAAATGATGCGGAGTGCTACGAGGAGTCTCCCGAGACATGGACGGTGCGTGGGCGGCAGATACGCCGCTGGTCCCGTGGACATAATGGGGTTATGTTCCGCTACTTTTTCCCCACGCTATTTTCAAGCTACCTTAGATTTAGTGAGAAGCTGGACGGTATGTTCCTACTGCTCATATATGCGGTGCCATTTTTGTTGGCACTGGCGCTTATCGACTCGGTCGCCTTGTTTTTCTTAGGGGAGATGGAGGTGTTCGGCGGCTGGTGGGTGCTGCTATTTGTGGCAACCTACAACTCTTACGGCAACTTTGCTCCCTTTTACGAGATTGCGTCAGCGCTGCTGGTGGACGGCAGCCATCATGACGTTATGCTGCTGCCATTGATGGCGTTTAGCTTTTATTTCTACCTTTGGAACATAATGCTGGGCTTTCTTGACTCGTTAATTGACCTAATCACCGGCAGAACGGTGCACTGGGCAAAAACCGAGCGGTTCAACACGGCTGAAAAGGAGGCGCATAGTACATGACCATCTTAATTTGGTGTGCGGCGCTAAGCATGATATTAATGGTTTTGCCTATCTTTGCGGCGATGCTTTCCGCCTATATGGAAAAGAGCGAGCCGTTGTTTATTCGTCAAGAAAATTCCAAAAACCCAAGATATTTTGCAATATCCTTTAGCAAAATGATTGAAAAGGCGCTGGAAACCTATGACGGCAGCGGAGTGCTACACCTGTCTCGAGATGAAAAAATTTTAGAGGCGGATATCGTCCCGTTAGAGCCGGGGGCGGAGTGCAACGAGCTGGTGTGCGCCGTGGGCAAGGAGTTTGCTCCTCCCGAAGGTGTGCAGTTCAACAAGGAAATTTACGCAAAATACAATGTTAGCCTTGTGGGCACAAAAAGTGTGCGTGCGGTGGCAAGCGGCGAAAATCTTTACATAGGAGCCGGCACAAAGCTAGTGAGATGGGCAGATGCTTTAGGGGACGTGACGGCGGAGGAAAACTGTCAGCTAGGCATAAGCGTAAGCGCCGGCAGAGAGCTGCGCATAGGGAAAAACTGTAGCTTTAGACGGCTGTACGCCAAGGAAATAATCTTTGATGAAAAGGATGAAACCAAAGACATCACCCCAGCACAGCGCAAAATTTTAGAGCTGGAAAAAAGCTTGAACCACAGCCCCAGTGCCTCTAAAATTATTCAGCGTGGAGTAAAATATGTGGATGAAAACAACACGGATGAAAACCAGTGTTTAAATGCCTCCATCATTACAAAGCATGATTTGACCGTGCTTAACGGATATATTGTCCAAGGAAATGTGCGCTCCCACAAGTCGGTGCGGCTGGATAAGGGGGGAGTAATCTGCGGCAACCTATTCGCTGAGGGAGATGTTTTTCTAGAGAATGACTCTCGTGTGTACGGCGATATATTTTCTCAAGGGAGCATTTTTATAGGCGCAAATGTGCATATTGGGCAGTATGGCAAGGTAAAATCCATCGTTGCTCGTGAAAAGATACAGATAGACCATAGCTCTCGAGTTTTTGGATATATAAGCGCCGAAAAGGGCGGACTGTGCTGTCCGGCGCTAGAGGGTCTAGAGGGAAAAGCCGACCCCAAAACAGATGTAGCCAAAGCGGTAGCGGCGGCAACAGGGTACAAGATAACCATGAACCAACTGGAGTTCTCCGACCCTAAAGAGTTTATCAGCCTAAACCCCTCCTGTTTTAGAGAGCAGGGGGAGCTTGGCGGAGTTGTGATACCTGAAGGGGTGGAGAAAATTGGGACAAGCTTTTTCTACCAGTGTGAAAACTTGGCAAGAGCGGTGTTGCCAGCTAGTCTTACCGAGATAGAGGACTTTGCTTTTTATGGTTGCAAAAAGCTGCAAGAGGTGGTGCTGCCCTCCAATAGCAGCCTTACCAAAATTGGAGTTTCCGCCTTTGAGGGGTGTGAACAGCTTAAATTTTTTGTCATTCCAGCGGGGGTAAGCTTTTTAGGTGAGGCGGCTTTTCGCAACTGCCAAGAGCTGACAGCGGTTAAATTTGACAGAAAAAACACAATGACAACCATATCACAGCACCTATTCCAAAACTGCACCGAGCTTAAAGAGCTGCAACTGCCCGACATGGGGGTTGGGATAAGGGATATCGGCACCAGTGCATTTTATGGCTGCGGTAAGCTACAACAGCCACAATGGGCACAGGTTATGGACTATATTGGTTACTGCGCCTTTGAGGGGGTAAATTTTGAGCCGCCTATTATGAAGGAGCAGGAGAAAAATACAAAAATAATATATGCGGATGTGCAGCTTGCCAAGAGCAGGGCAAAAATCAAAAAAAAGCGGGAGGACAGAAAGAAAAAGGTGAAGGGCGCACTGCCCCAAATAGGGCTTGTGGCGTGTTGCGCACTGTGTGCTTTTTACATCTATAAGCTACCCACGGAAATGCGCAGCACCTCCATTGTGTCTTACGAGGAGCAAAGCCGTGAGGAATGGGTGGAGAAGCATCCTTTCACAACGCAAAAACTTCCTGTTGCCTCCTTTACTTACATTATGGAAAAGCTTAAAACCCCAAAGGAAACATGGGAGGAGGGCGGCACTAAGGCACAGCCCGAAAACGTAATACCGGCACAGGCGCAAATTACACCACTGCCGGAAAGCCTACTGGGAATTACCGATGAATATGTGATACTTACAAACCGAACCATGCGCCGCTATAAAAGCAAGCCGCAAAATGTATTGTCAGCGTCACAGGCGGCTAACAAGGCGCTGGGCAGTCTGCCTAAGGGGATAAACAAATATTACCTTGCAGCTCCCGACGCACTGTCTCTTGAGACGGGGGCATACGCCAAATATTCCAACGGCTACGAGGAGACGGTGGAAAAAATCTACTCAAAGCTAAGCCCCGATATCACGGCAATAAACGCCTTTGATGCTCTGCGTGACCGCAACTACGGACAACTTTTCTTAAACAGTGATATCATGTGGACAGCCATGGGGGCACGTTATACCGCAAATGAGTTTATACGAGCTACCGGTGCAGAGCCAGCACCCTTGTCAGACTTTAAGACCGAGAATGTGCGAGAGTACAACGGCGCACTGGGCGCTCAAAGGCATGGTTACAAGGTGCCCACGGTTGTGGATCAGGTGGAGTATTTTGTATGGAGAGAAAACAACACCGAGACGATAACAAGGACTATAAATGACGAGATAGTAAAGTATGAAGCGCCGGCAATTGCCCTGTCACGAGGGGGCTACAACATATTTTTGGGCACACAGTTCAACTCGGTGGTCATAGAGGGCAACCCCTCTGCCGAGGGAACACTGCTCATAGTGGGTAGCAGAATGGCAAACGGATTGGCGGTTTGGCTGGAACCACACTATAAAAAGGTCATTGTGTTAAACGATGAAAGATTTCAGCTTTCTTCCGAGACGATGAAAGATTATTTAAAAGAATATGACGTGACAGATGTTTTGATTGTGACGGAAGCGGAAAAGATAACCTCCTTTACAGCACAGCAACACCTTTTGGCGTGTTTTGGACAAAAGTAGCGCCTTTTGAAAAGTCACAGCGGAGTATTACAGCAAAAAAATAAAAAAGGAGGGCGCAGCGGTGCTAGATGTATATCGAAAAGAGATAAAATATATAGTTTCTGTGGTGGATTTTGCACGGATGAAAAGCCGATTGGATGCATACTTGACCCTTGACCCTCATTCGGGGCGAGAGGGCTACCTTGTGCGCTCATTATATTTTGACTCGGAGTATGACGATGATATGCGGGATGTTTTGGATGGATTGTTTGAAAAATCCAAGACCCGATTGCGCATATACGGCCCCGAGGATAAAAATGTAAAGCTAGAGTTTAAGCAAAAAGCAGGGGGGGACGGCAGAAAACAAACCCTAATTATTGGGCGCAGTGAGGCGCAGCAGATGATGAGGACAAACTACAGCTTTCTGCTGGATAAGCCCGAGCCATTTGCGGCTAGGTGCTATCGCCGCATGGCGCTGGGCGCTTACCGACCCAAGGTTATTGTGGAATATCGGCGATTTGCCTATCTGTATTTGAACAACGATATTAGAATAACCTTTGACAGCAACGTTTCCTCCTGTCCTATTGTGCAGGACTTTTTCAAAACAAACCTTCCCAAATACCCCTTAATGCCCCCTGATTTAGGGGTGCTAGAGGTAAAATATGATGGGTTTTTACCCACGCCCTTTAAAAAAGCTTTGGGGGGCACCGATGCACTTGCCACCTCAAACAGCAAATATTTACAAGCCAGATTGTAGGAGATTATAATGAAACAATTTATACTTAATAACTTTCAAGACATAGGTAATGCCACCCTCAGCAGTATAGTGCTAAACAACATTGTGGCACTTTTATTGGGGCTGTTCATCATGTTTACCTATTGGGCAACCTATTCCGGCACTGCGTACAGCAAAAAATTCAACGTGTCCTTGGGTATGCTCTTAGTGATAACCACCATGATTATGAATGTAATCTCCAGTAACATAGCATTGTCGCTAGGTATGGTTGGCGCACTGTCCATCATTCGTTTTAGGACAGCAGTGAAGGACGTTAGGGATGCAACCTTTATATTTTGGTGCATTGCAGCGGGTATAGCCTGTGGAATTTCCAAGTACACACCGGCGCTAATCGGCTCGATAACACTGTTCCTGTTTCTTTTGGTGTTCCGCCAAGTGGGCACAGAGGGCAGATACCTTATACTGGTAAAGGGCACGTCAGACGCAGCACGCTCCATAGAGGTGGCAATTGGTAAGTACTATAGCGGAAAAGCCCATCTAAGGGTTAAAAATGTGGATGACAACAGCACAGATATCGTGTATGAGGTAAGCGTAAAAGCTATCTCTCGTGCGCTGAAACAGTCGAAATTCTCAATAGAGGAGGAGCTGTTTCGCATTGAGGGCGTGACTAGCGTAAATCAGGTGGAGCAGTCGGATGATATGAGCCGCTAAGGGAATAGGCGATAGAAAACACGGTAGAAAAGCCGCCCAAGGGGTAAGAAAAACACGGCGGAAAAGCCCTATAAAAATACTTACAGGAGGGTGAAAATGCGAAAAACAATAGAAGCCGCAGTCATACTTTTCTTTTTAATACTCTCTGTAGGTTTTATCGAAAAGATACAGCCAAAGCTAGAGGCACAGGAGCTGGAAGTAAGACAGGAAAAGAAGGCGGAGGAAAAGAAAAAGCCAGAGGAAAAGCCCCATCAAGAGGGGGTATTTTCCTCTCATTTGCCAATTATAGAGATAGATACACTGGGACAGGACATAGCAAAGCTGTCCACTATCTGGGCACAGATGAAGGTGTATGACGAAAACAAGGGGCTTAATTATCTGGACGATGAGCCAAAATATACTCTGCCAGTAACGGTAAAGCACCGTGGAAACTCCTCCTACTACAACTTTGATAAAAAACAATATCGGGTGGAGACGTACAAGGAGATGGGCACGGACAACAAGGACAATGTTCCCTTTCTTGGGATGAAAAGCGATTCAGAATGGGTGCTTAATGCCCCATTTTTAGACCGCACCTTAATGCGCAACCGAATTATGTATGATGCCGCCAGACAAACCATGAAATGGGCGCCCGACACCCGATATTGCGAGCTTTTTTTAAATGGAAAATATCAAGGGGTATATCTTGCTGTCGAGCCTGTGAGGGTGTCGAAAAACCGCATAAAGCTTCAGACGGCGACCTCGGTGACAGGGCAAACCGCCTACCTTGCCAAGCGGGACAGGGAGGGCACCGAGATTACGGAAATCAGCAATTTCGGCACCTACATGGGGCTTACCGGTCAAAAGGTGAGTATCGCTTTTCCCAGTCTAAGTAAGCTCACCCCCGAGCAGTCACTCTATATACAAAATGACATAAGCCGCTTTGAACGAGCGCTCTACTCCGAGGACTATAAGGACGAAAAAAATGGGTACAAAGCCTACATTGATGTGGACTCCTTTGTGACATACTATGTTCTCAATGAGTTTTTTATGAATAAAGATGCCGGCTCCCTATCCACCTATATGTATAAGGATTTAGGGGGAAAGCTGCATATGTGCGTGTGGGACTTTAACAATGCCTTTGATAACTACGCTTGGTCTGAAACCTCTGCGGAGGGCTTTTATATCAACACCAATAGCTGGTATGTGCCCCTATGCAAGGATGAAGCATTTATAGATTTGGTGGTGGAAAAATATCATCTGCTGCGAAAAACAGTGTTGAGCGAGGAGAGCCTGTTGGGGGAGATTGATGCAGCACAGGAGCTGCTTGGCCCTGCCATAGAGCGGAATTTTTCTGTGTGGGGCTACACCTTTGTCGAGTCGCTGTTAAGTGACGATGATGAGGGGAACCCTCGTGACCCTGCTAGCTATGAGGAAGCGGTGGAGCAGCTAAAAAGCACCATAATAGCAAGGGGCAAGTTTATGGATGAAAATATAGAGGCGCTGTATCAATTTTGCGAGTGATAAAATACAGGCGCTGTACCAATTTTGCGAGTGATAAAATACAGGCGCTGTACCAATTTTGCGAATGATGAAATACAGGCACTATACCAATTTTGCGAATGATGAAATATAAAAGGAGGGGTCACTGTGAATGAAAACAAAGAGCTTTTAAGGTGGATTGACCTAGTGATAATCCTCCTTATAGCTGTCTTTGCCTTGGGGTCGGGTGGGTACTATCTATATCTGCACACACAGGTACCACTCCCCTTTACGACAAGCCATGAAACTGACGTTACCTTTCGGTGCAATGAAAAGAAAATTGAGCACTATGACGGGGAAAATTGGGAGGAATTTAAAACCTCCGGTGTTGTGATAAGCCCTCTGCTGCCTAGCGGCAAAGAGGTGTCTAAGGAGCTATACCTTGACTGGTTTTTGAAAATATCCAACATGAACGCCAATGTTGTACAGGTGCAGGACAGAATGAACCCCGATTTTTACGAGGCACTTTACGATTACAACACGGAAAGCCCACAGCCATTGTATCTGCTGCAAGGCATCACGCTACCCAAAAGTACCTATGACGCCATGGGGGATGCGGTCACAGACAAGCTAGAAGAAAAGCTGTCAAAAGAGGGGCGCAAGATAATAAATCTAGTCCATGGCAAGGCAAAGGGCTACTCTATGGATGTGTCCCCTTGGGTTATGGGATATATTGTGGGCAACGAGTGGGACGAAAAGCTGGTGGTGTATACCAACGATGTAAAAAGAGACTACGGTGGCTTTGAGGGGCGGTATTGCAGCGCTTGGGACACTGCCTCCGCCTTTGAAACGGTGCTGGCTCGTGTGCTCAACCACCTTTTTGCCTATGAGACGGCAAGGTTTGACACCCAAAAGCTAATGTCCATTAAAAATGGTGTGTTCACCGACCCTTTAAATCATGATGGCTCTTACAGCCCCGGGCTTTACGAAAACTTAGCCCATGTGAACACACAGCTTGTCTCGGCACAAGGCAATGTTAAAACAGGAATTTTTATCTCCTACGATATTCTCCCCTATGAACCCATATTTTTAAGCCTTGAGTCAAGCTTTATAGAAGGGAAAAACCTTAAAGGGGAGACGGACGCATTTTACGCATATCTTTCGGCGCTTAACGAGTACCACGGCGGCAGGGCGGTGATGGTGTCCTCCTTTGGGCTGCCTGCCTCTCGTGGGGTGTGGGGTATTGA
Source organism: Oscillospiraceae bacterium (assembly GCA_036667055.1). Classification (GTDB taxonomy): domain Bacteria; phylum Bacillota; class Clostridia; order Oscillospirales; family Ruminococcaceae; genus RGIG3102. The sequence continues at coordinate 1,282 of JAVWUR010000040.1, read as the reverse complement.
CCAAATCAGCGGCAGAAATGGCGGCGGCATTGGAGAAAAAAATCAGGCGGCTATGCTGTCGGATTTGTACCGTGACATGATAGATGTGGGGCTTGTGGGGGGCTGTTTAGCTGCGTGGCAGGACGATTGGTCAGCCGATACGGCAAACTGCCAAAGGACAAGAGTACAGGACAGTCTAGGAAACTGGAGGGATGTTCAATCGGCAAACCAAAGCATGGGGATTTTGGCGGTGGAGCCGGGCAAAACCACCATGAAAAGCTATCCCGACGGAGACTATTCCGAATGGGAGGGGGTAAAGCCCCTCATTGACGAGGAGGGAATAGTGGTGCAAACTCTGTGTGACGAGGGGTATCTGTACCTTAAAATTCACGTGCCCAACTTTTCCAAAGAGGAACAGGAGCTGGTATTGCCCATTGATGTGCTACCTAAAATAGGCAGCTATGTGGATGAAACCAACGCTGTAGAGTATGACATAAAAGCAGATTTTGCACTGGTTATCAAGGGCGAGGGCGGCTCAAAGCTGATGGTGAACAGGAGATATGACACCTACTATGCTCTGCACCACATGGAGGAAACTAAAAACAACATATACTTTAAAAGCACTATGCCCTCGGACAGCTCACGAGAGTTTGCGGATATACTCCAGTACACTAGGAAAAGGATAGTAAACAGCCACGGCTCCCATATAGCGCCCCTTACGGTGACGGCAGGGGAGCTACACCATGGCAACGCAAACCCCAACTTTTCCGATTATAATTCTCTGTCGGATTTTTACATTGACGGGCAGGACATTGAGGTGAGAATACCCTGGGCGCTGTTAAACATTCAAGACCCATTAAAAGGTATAGCATTAGCGGATTTTTACCCCAATTACGGCGTGGATTTTTGCACGGTCAGCGAGATAAAGATAGGTTTAGTGCAAAAGGGGAAAAAGGAAAACCATGCCGTTAAAAGTCAGCCCATGAAGTTTGAATATTTAGGGGAGGAGCCAGCATATCATTTTAGAAGCAGAGAGGCGTACTCTGCCATGGCAAGTGCGTTTGAAACTGCGCAAAAGCCATAGCTGCGACCGAAAAACCAAAACAGGGTTAACCTTTGGCTAAGTGGGTGGCAATCAAAGTGACCGCAAAACCAAAAAATGGTTAACCTTTGGCTAAAGGGGTGGCAATCAAAGTGACCGCAAAACCAAAACATTCACCCATATTGGGTGAGGGGCAGTTATAGTCACAGCAGAAAACTAAAGGGAAAAGGTTTATATGAAGATAAAAAAAGTACTTTATTC
>JAVWUR010000039.1:0-16859 GCA_036667055.1 Oscillospiraceae bacterium | reverse complement strand
AATCTATTGAATGTATTTGTGACTAATGGAAATATCATTTTGATGGCACAAGCGATTGTGCTAATTTTGCTTTCCTTTACCGTTAATGTAATAGACATATTTTTTGAACAAAGAGAAAAGTATGATATTTCTTTTTTTTACTGGTTAATGATAGTTGTTACACCGATAGGAAGTATAACTATTATAATTATTCTTTACTTGTTAACAGGGAACAATATTCAAAGCATAGTGATTGTTTCGATTTTATTGATCTTAAATATGTTTGATGCATATGTATATGAACAAGCGATAAAGATTATGAAAGTTGAAAGAGAAAGAGAAATTCTTATAGTTGCCAACAATGGATATGAAAAACAGCTAGACATTATACAAAAATCATATAATAATATAACTTCAATAAAGCATGATTTAAAAAATCATATGATTTTTATTCACTCATTGGCAGAAAATAAAAATTATGGAGAGATAATTAAATATACTGATACATTTTTAAAAAATATGCAAAAAGAAAAAGTATGGTCTAACTGCGGTCATGGGGAAATAGACGGATTTATAAATTATAAGTTATCTGAAATTAGTAAACTTGGAACGAAAATTGAGTGTAAAATCTCTCATATAGAAACAGAAGGTCTTGAAAAATATGACCTTGCTATTATTATTGGAAATTTAATGGACAACGCATATCAAGCTATTAAAAATTCGGAAAGTAAAAGATTATATTTTTTGTTAAAAAGTGAAAAAAATATTATATATTTAAAAATGTGGAATGTTTTTGATACAGAATTATTAATAGAAAACAATATTTTTTCAACAACAAAAAGCGATAATAAGAATCATGGGTATGGGATGGTTCAAATAAAAAATATCGTTGAAAAATATAATGGAAACATTGATATAAAAACTGAGAAAGATAAATTTATAATAGATTTAATGCTCTATTCTAAAAATTGCAAATTGTAACCATAAAACATATAGCGTCTAACATATGTAATCAGATTTGAATATAGTAGCGAAAATAAAATAATAAATGCAGCAAAAGACTTAAAAGATTCAAATATGTCAAAAGTTACAAAAAAGAGGTGCAAATAATGGCGGATAATTACCTTGTAATGATAATCAAAACTTAGTGATTATATTAACTATAATTTCATTTATTATAATTACAAACTAACTAATTTGCGAGATTGGTTAGTACAAAAAATTAATTTTCCACAAAGGAAAAACGAACATGAAAAATTACTATCAAAAGTTTTAGCACTAACTCTTTGTGCCTGCACAATGGTAGGTCTTGCTGCTAGTGCAAGTGCCTTGCTGGTACAATGACAGCTGATGGCTGAAATCAAATTAAAACTATTAACACAACAAAGGACACTTCATATTATAGCAACTTACTTGGCAGGTATGCGGATGGTGACACGGCGCATGGATATCAATATGCATTTGACGCCAACTGGACATATGTACTTAATCAATATACTTCATCTACTGCTATTGTGGGGACTAGAGCCTCCACATGGAAAAGTACATATAAAGCTCCTACTCAAAAATATATTTAAAAGGATAAAATATGATTAGAATAAGAAATATCATTATCTATGCACTAACAACAGCGTTATGCTTATCAGGATGTTCGACAATTTTAGAACACAAGAATGTAACGGGATTTTTATCAGATGAAAAATTAAATAATGTCAATTATAGTGTTGTTACTCAAAGCATGCTATTTTCTACGCAATATGCAGTTACACCGGATGGTTGCTATGAGGTGTTGGAATGTTCAGATGGAACAGGAAATGTGCTTTACACTGATTTTGACAGCAAAAGCAAGCATTTTCTTTCCGCAGATATTACCTCTGAGCATAATAACGAATCCGACGCCAGTTGGCTAAATTCGGTGTTTGGCGGAACATCAATTTTTGTTGCTGGTGAAAAATTATATGTGTTAAAAAGAGGAAAAAACAAGGAAGATAGTTCCGATAAATATCGCACTTATTTTACACAGATGAACTTTAATGGAAGTGAACACAAAAAACTATATATTCCTGCCAATATAGTAATTGATGAAGGAAGTGTTATTGTTTTTGACGAAAAAAACTTTTATTTTATAGGTACGGAGTATGATAACTCAAAAGAAAAAGTTATTGGTACCAGAAAACTATTCTCGTTAGATACAGTAACCGGCAACATTGACACTGCTATGGCAATGCAAAAAAATAACTACACTACCCTAGTTGGAGCTTACAACGATAAATTTATATTTCAAATAATGAAAAAGGATATAAATAGTAATGTGCCAATTGTTGAAATAGTGCAAACAACCATTGAAAATAATAATATTGTTATTTACCAAAAGAACAGCCCAAATGAATCGGTTATAATGTCAGATTATGAAATGTTTGCCTTTAATCTTGAAAACACTATATTGACTATTAAAAATTTAAAAACAGGGGAAACAAGCAATACCCTAATAACAATTTCAAACAGTGATACAGAACAATGTATAGTAACTTTGGTTGGCGACTTCTATAACAGACATTTGCTTTTTAATGTTGAAGATTTAAAAAATAAAACCAACGATAAATATGCGTTTCAAGTAGATGGAAAAACGTTGCAAAAGCTAACGCTATATAATAACGAAATGTTTGTAGGAATATATGCAGAAACTGAAAAAGAATTTTTGGTAATTACAGAAGAATATCAAGTTACATACCCAGCCTTGTCACCGGACCAAGTTACTTATTTTGATGAAAATAGGTATGTGTATAGGTTAGCGTTAATTGATAAAGAAGATTATTTTAATAATATCCCCAATTATCAATTTATCAACGATATGGTAGAATACAGGTGATAGAAATAATTGTGTGGAAAAATTTTTGAAATAAAAGGTAACTTATGCTACAAATAAAAAATCTAACAAAAAAACACCCATTACCTAAAAAGCTGTCCCCTAGCCATCGGGTTATACCGAGGCAGTGGGACAGCTTTTTTTGGTGTGTAATTTATGCTAGGTACTCAAAATTAGAAAATACATGAGTGTATCCATCTAAAGCATGAGGCAGAGTGCCGGCGGCACTGCTTTCAATCAAAGGCCATTTAACTTTTGCGGAGTTGTACGCCACACGCTCGGTGTATTCGCACAGATAAGCAGTAGCACATAAGTCATTTACAATATATTTTTCAATTTCGGCGTATTTTGCAAAGCGCTCTTTTTCATCGCCTGTCTTTAAGGCATCTTCAATCATACCATCAAGCTTTTTGTCTCCAAGCCATTCGCCTTGTTCCCATGTTCCCTGATTTTTGGAATGATACCGTGCTTCAAGATAGGAGCCAGCTTCGTTATATTTTGGTGTAGAGGTTATCGCCATCATGTGAGGAGTTGTTGCGCTGGAGCCTACACGGTCTATTATTGATACCCATGGTGCCTTGGAAATTTCTACCTTAACGCCAACTTGCTGTGCGGCAGCCTGAATCATAAGGGCAACCTTTTCAAGGGCAACAACATCTGAGTTGCACAAAATTTCTACGGAATAATCCCCAAGATTGTTAGCGTATTTCGATTTAGAAAGATATTCCTTAGCTTTTTCAATGTTAAAGGAATAGCCCTCTATGGGAGTGTGTCCCAATATGCCATTTGCTACAGGGCCGGAAGCTTTAACGGAGTCAACTAAAATAGTTTTGCATACGGTGTCATAATCAATTAAACAACTCATTGCTCTGCGGAAATTCACATCGTCCATAGGAGGCAAGGTGTTATTAAGATACATATTATCCATTAGATAGGTGGAGTAGGAGGCGATTTTTATACCGTCCAGCTTGCTCATAGCATCTAGGTTTTCAGGGCTTTGCCATTGGTCGGTAAGGTCAAGAGTGCCATTGTTAATCATAGTTCTAACGGTTGTTGCCTCGGTAATTGCCATCATTTTAAACCCGTCAGGCGCCTTGGGGTTTGTCCAGCCAACAAACCAGTCGGGATTTTTCTCAGCGTAAAAATAGTCCTGCTGCACTAGCTCTTTGGCTTTGTATGCGCCGGAGCCGGCATCGTGGGTTAAAAGATAGTTCTTTCCGTAATCTTTAAATTCTTTGTAGATGCCATCTTGAAGATTTGCCATAACCTCCTTTTCGCTGAGGATGGAAAGGCGTATTAGGGAGTCGACAAAGGGGCCGAAGGGAATTTTCATATTAAACACTACTGTGTAATCATCGGGAGCGGTTACCGAGTCCACATAATCAATGTACAGATATGCGTTGCCCTCGCCGATAGCAAGCAGACGGTTCATAGAAAATACAACATCAGAAGCTTTTAATTCTTCACCGTTGTGAAATTTAATGCCTTTTTTCAAGTGGAAGGTATGGGACATTCCGTCCGGAGCGGATTCCCAGCTCTCGGCAATTCTGCCCTCAACACCTGTTGTGCCCGGATAAACCAAAGTGTCATAAAGGTTTACCATAACTATCATTTCAGAAGAGGAGGCAGCAACCGCAGGGTCAAGGTTGGGAGTGCCGGAGATGCCCATAGTTAAAACTCGTGGTGAGGAGCCTTGTGCTCCTGATGGGTCGGATGGGTTTTCCTTTGGAGCGGGGTCTTTGCCGCAGCCGGTAGCAAGGGCTGCTAGCATAACCAGTGACAGTGAAAGACTGAGTAGCTTTTTCATGAAATTCTCCTTTTAATTTTAGTGTTATTAATTCTGTAATTGTACAGATTATAAATAATAAAATATTATACATATTGCAAATATTGCAAAATTCAAAAGTGCATTTAAAATGGCAATGTTACAAGTGCATAAATTAACCTAATGAATGTTAACTTATTTTGGTTATGATTTAATTGTACACATAAAAAAACTAACATTCAATCGCTACCAGCACTAAATTTCCGAGTTTTAATTGTGGGGTACAGACAACCAAATGCGGTATAGCAAAAAGACTTGTGGGTAACAACCAAAAAAAACATCTCCATTTGTGCATTGGTGACGTTGTAAAGGAAAAAAGTTTAATATACAATTAAGTTAACCAAAAAAAACGTCGGCACTATAATATATTTTAGTCAAATTGTTTAGCCGATGATGAAAAAAATGTGATTGTTTTATAAACGCTTAAAACAGATAGGTTTTAATGTTTATACGAATAAAAGAGAAAAATACTAAAATAATGGAGGAAAAAATGAAAAAGAGGATTTTAAAGGTTATTTCGGCAGTACTGGCAATAGCGATGCTCGCAGGTTGTGGTGGGCAAGGCGGAGCAAAGCCCGAGGGGGCACAAAACAATGGGGCTCCTAAGGCAGTGGACAAAATTGTAACATTGGGGGTTTCGGGCACACCTGACCTTGACCCAGCAGTTGCAACATCCGGTTCTAGCATTATAGCTATGATAAATATGTATGACACCCTAGTATATCCGGGGGAGGATGGCATGGAGGGCAGACTGGCAGAAAAGTGGGAATCCAGTGATGACGGCTTGACCTATACTTTCCACTTGAAAAAAGGCGTAAAATTTCACAATGGCGAAGAGGTTAAGGCATCGGACGTGGCGTTCTCAATGAACCGCATGATTGCTATAGGCGAGGGATATGCCTACCTATATGAAGACGCAGTGCAGGAGGCAAAAGCCATTGATGATTACACGGTGGAGTTTAAGCTTAAAAGAACATTTGGACCTTTCGTAAGCACCCTTATCAGACTGGCGATTATAAGCGAAAAAGATGTTATGGCAAATAAAAAAGACGGGCCATATGGCGAATATGGAGATTATGGAAAGGCTTACCTAACAACTACAGATGCGGGTTCCGGCGCATATAAAGCAAAGGAATTAGTGCAGCAGGACTATTTTTACGCCGAGAAAAACCCCGACTGGTTTTTTGGTTGGAAAAGTGAAAAAGCACCAGAAGGCTTTAAGATGATGGCGATTACCGAGGCATCTACCGTGAGAACTATGATTAATAACGGTGAGCTGGATATTACAGACCAATGGCAAAGTGCAGAAAGCCTAGCGGCAATGGATAAAATTGACGGAGTTTCCATCGCTCAATTCTCTACATTCTTGATGTACAATATGTACTACAACACGCAGCTTGCGCCAATGGATGACGTAAACTACAGACGGGCAATAAGCTGTCTTATCGATTATGACATGATATGCAATAGTATTCTTATCGGCTCAAAACCGGCAACAGGCCCTGTGAGCGCAAATGTGAGAGGCCATGTAGACACAAGTACCTTTAAATTTGACCCTGAAAAAGCAAAAGAATACTTGGCAAAATCTAAATATGCAGATACATATAAAGATTATCCTATAGAAATTGTTTGTAACTCGGACGTTGCCGACCTTGAAAAGATTGCGTTGATGATTCAATCAGCCGCATCTCAAATAGGCATTACCGTTGAAATTTCCAAAGCACCTTGGGTGTCCATCGTTGACAGAGCAGGCTCCAAAGAGACAACACCACATATGATGGCTATAAACTCAGCACCTAGCTACGATGAGGCAGGCTCCTATCTTGAGTCACGGTACCACTCTAAAACCGCAGGCACATGGGAACAGTGCGAGTGGCTGGAAAATGATAAGGTTGACAAGATGATTGAGGACTCTTTAGCTACCGTTGATGAAGGTGAGCGCTTTAAAAAGTACGCAGATATTCAAAAATATATCGCTGACGAGCTGTGCCCTACCGGATATCTGTGCGATTTGACAGAGCGTGCTGCCTACCAAAGCGCAACACTTAAATGGAATGCTATTGAAAATGCAAAAGATGGAGAAATCTCCAGTGCGCTGTATGGATATCTGCACGTATTTTCCGATATGGAAATTATAGGTTAATCTATCTCACAGCATAATTGTTGTTGTATTAAGAGCGGTGTCATATTATATTTACATCGCTCTTATTCTATAAATCGGAGCCATCTTAGGGCTAAAAGAAGGATAGCAAAAAGAGGAGGAAAAAAGTATATGTCAACATTGAAATTCATATTAAAAAGAATGTTGCTGGGTATATTGGTTCTACTGGGAACCTCGGTAATGATTTTCATTATCGCTCGAGTTGTCCCAGGTGACGTTGCCACAATTGCACTGGGAAGTAGGGCAACGGATGCTGCAAAGGAGGCACTGAGAGAGGAACTATATCTAAATGACCCACTGCCAATTCAGTATGTAAAATGGCTTGGAGACGTTGTTCAAGGGGACTTTGGCAACTCATTTATCACCAAAAGACCTGTCAGCATGGACGTCAAGCAATTTTTCCCGGCAACAGCGGAGCTTGCAATCTTTGCAGGCATATTCATGACACTGGGGACATTTGGGCTGGGTATTCTATCGGGAAAGCATAAAAATACGTGGATAGACGGTTTCGTGCGAATTATGTCCTATGTGGGCATTGCCCTGCCGGCGTTTGTGGTGGGGGTACTGCTGCTGCTTTTGTTTGGATATACCTTCCCAATAATTCCTGTCTTAGGCAGGCTTAGCGCAGGGGCAGTCGCACCTACCAACATAACGGGTATGTACGTATTGGACGGACTGCTCACCGGAAACTTTCAAGCGGCATGGGATGCATTTTTACATCTGCTGCTTCCGGCATTGGCACTGGCTATAGGCCCTATGGTGCAGGACGCACGTGTTTTGCGCTCCTCCTTGGTGGATAATTCCAGCAAGGAATATATGGAGGTTTCCACGGGATACGGACTACCGGAAAATCTGCTTATAAGAAAATATCTATTAAAAACTTCCGCCACTTCCGCCATAACTGTTATGGGACTTGACTTTTCCTCCCTCTTGGGACAGGCATTTTTGGTGGAAAAAATATTCAACTGGCCGGGAATTTCACGCTATGGCATAAATGCTATGCTAAATAAAGACTTGAATGCAATATGTGCCGTTGTGCTCATTATCGGGTTGACATTTTTTGTGGTAAACCTGATGGTTGACCTGGTAATCTCAGCACTTGACCCAAGAATGAGAATAGGGGGAAGTAAATAATATGAGTAACACAAATGTTAAAAACACCAATAAAAAACATCTTTTAGCACCGTCAACAAGAGAGACGCTAAAGGTTTATAGGTATAAATTCAGCCGCAACAAGCTTTCAGTGGTGGGACTTGTACTGGTGTGTATATCTGTATTTTTTGCACTTTTTGCAGAGGTGATTGTACCCTATCCCGAGCATATCGGAACCTTTGTAGACTACGCTAACGCAAGTGTCGCACCTAATGCCACCTACTGGTTTGGAACGGACAATATAGGCCGTGATATCTTTTCAAGAGTAATATTCAGCTTTCGTGGGGCACTGGTTATGAGCATTGTGGTCTTGGCAATTTCCGTTCCGGTAGGAACAGCCCTAGGTCTTATTGCCGGCTACTACCACGGGACGATAGTCGACACAGTGATAATGAGAATAACGGATATTTTTCTTTCCGTTCCGGCGCTTATATTGGCACTGTGTATCGCTTCAATATTAAAACCAAATATGATGAACTCTATGCTTGCGGTCACAATTATGTGGTGGCCGTGGTACACAAGACTTGTGTATGGACAGGCGTCTTCAATATCGGAGGAGTATTTTGTAAAAAATGCAGAGCTGGTGGGAGCTTCCAAATTTCACATTTTGGTGAGAGAGATTTTGCCCAACTGCCTGTCACCAATTCTTACAAAAATGGCACTTGATGTGGGCTGGGTTATCCTAATGGGCGCATCTCTCAGCTTTGTAGGGCTAGGGGAACAACCACCTACACCGGCGTTTGGACAGATGATTTCCGACGGTGCTAAGTATATGCCGGATATGTGGTGGATGACAATTTACCCGGCGATAGGCGTTGCGTTTACCATTTTGGGCTTTAACTTTTTAGGGGATGGTATCCGTGATATGTTTGACAAGGGGGGACATTAACCGTGAGTGAAAAAGTATTAAATATTGAAAATCTTTCCATAGGCTACAAAACATATCGTGGTACCGCTCACGTTGTGGACGGGATAAATCTGTACGTTAACAAGGGCGAAAAAGTAGGGCTTGTAGGGGAATCAGGCTGTGGAAAAACCACAACTATGAAAACAATTCTTCGAGTTATCGACCCATCCATTGTTGAAATTGGCTCTGACAGCAAGATAGATTTTTATGGGAAAAACATACTGGAGATGAACAAGACAGAGCTGATGGAGCTTCGCCGCAACGGTGTGTCTATGATTTCTCAGTCCCCTATGTCGGCGTTAAATCCGGTGTTTACCATAGGTCAACAGCTTACAGACATTATAAAATACTCGGGGCAATATCCAAAGGCAACTAAAAAAGAGTATGAGGAGATTGCAAAGCAAGCGATTACAAGCGTTATGCTATCGGATGCGGACAGAATTATGGCGAGCTATCCTCACCAACTGTCGGGAGGTATGAGACAGCGTATCTGCATTGCCTCCTCCCTTGTGACGAGCAAAGACCTGCTTATCGCTGACGAGCCGTGCACGGCGCTGGACGTTACTATCCAAGACCAAATACATAAACTACTGCGTGCATTGGTGGAGGAAAAGGGCCGCTCTATGATTATGATAACCCACTCATTAGGGGTGGCAAGGGAGCTGGTTGACAGGATTTATATTATGTACGGCGGAAACATTGTGGAGAGCTGTATGACACCGGATTTGTTTGAAAATCCATCACATCCTTACACAGTGGGGCTTATGCAATGTGCTCCAAGGCTTTCCGGCGGCGGGCTTTCTGCGGGAATATATGGATATGTTCCAGACTACGTGTCTCCGCCTAAAGGCTGTAGATTTTGTCCAAGATGTAAGGACGCTATGCCTATATGTACCCAACAAGCACCTCCTACAGTGGAAATTTCACCCAACCATTATGTTGCTTGTTTTAAATATTGCCAGCACGAATAATTGAAAGTGAGGATAAAAAATGAGTAAACCTATTTTAGTTGCAAAAGATTTAAAACAGTACTTTCCCATTGGAAAAGATAGATTTGTAAGGGCGGTTGACGGAGTAAATTTTACCATTGATGAGGGAGAGGTCATGGGGCTGGTGGGAGAGTCCGGATCGGGCAAGAGCACCATCGCCTACACCATAATGGGAATGTACCAATCCACCGACGGAGAGCTGATTTTTAATGATGAGGTTATAACAAATAAGACAAAGGGACGCTCAAAAAACTTTAGGAGAGATGCCCAGATAGTGTTCCAAGACCCCGGCTCATCCCTAAATCCCTATCAAGATGTCAAGCAAATTCTCAGCCTGCCATTAAAGGTACACAACATTGTACCCAAAGATAAAATAGAGGATAAAATTCTTGAAATATTAGAGATGGTGGAGCTTCCACCGGACTTTATGAACAAATCACCCAACTCTATAGGCGGCGGTGAGCGTCAGTTGGTGTCGATAGCACGGGCACTTTGCAGCGACCCTAAATTTATAATTTTGGACGAGCCAACCTCCTCCTTGGATGTTTCCATTCAAGCAAAAATTTTAAATATGCTCATGAAACTGCACAAGGAGAAAAAGCTTACCTATCTGTTCATCACTCATGATATGGGTGTTATGCGCAACGTGGCAACGAAAATCGCCATTATGTACCTTGGAAAAATCTGCGAAATAGCCCCAACTAAAACTTTTTACGAGGCGCCTGTTCACCCCTATACCCAGATGCTGCTGTCGGCAATACCGGTTATATCAAAGGAAGAGGAGGCACTCAAGCCCAAGAGAATTAAATGTGAGGGAGAAATTCCATCGCCAGTAAACATTCCAAAGGGCTGTAGCTTTAATACACGCTGTCCCTTTAAAATGCCGATTTGCATGGAAGTTGACCCCAAGATGCAGGAATTGGAACCGGGACACTTTGTGAGATGTCACCTTTGTGACAATAAGAATGAGGAGTAAAAAAATGATGTATTCATATGAACTTGTTGACGCTTGCTTAAAACTGCTGAGGGATATGTTTAAGCTTTTGCCGGGGGAGTCGATAGCAATTACCACCGACACCGAATCCAATAAAGATATTGTAGATGCCACTGCAAAGGCAGCGGTAATCTTGGGGGCAAAGCCATTGGTGCTTAAAATCGCAGCACCTGCCGGCGGAAAAGCCGGTGACAAGGATATGCCGATGGAGGCACTTATTCAAGGGATTAAGGGCTGTGATGCGTGGATAGAATACAACACAAAGCTGATATTTTATTCAACAGTTTACGATAAAATTGTTGAGGATCCAAACAATAGACCTCGCTATATGAACCAAAATGGCGTCCATCCGGAGCTGTTAATAAGGAATATAGGCAAGGTGGATAATATTCTATTAAACAAATTTATTATGGCGATGACAGACTGCACAATAAAAGCAAAGCATATGCGTGTAACCACCGAAAAGGGTATGGATATTGAATTTGACAACCAGCCGGGGCGTGAGTTTGTGGTAGCAGATGGCTTTGTTGGCAAGGGCGAGATTAAAATGTTCCCAGGGCAGATTTCCTGGGCACCTAACTTTGAGAGCATAAACGGCACCATTGTTGTAGACGGAACGCTGTCCCCACCACAGGGCGCAGTAAAGCAACCCGTTAAATTCATAGTTAAAAATGGAGAGATTACCAAGATAGAGGGTGGCACCGATGCCGTGGAATTTGAGGCGTGGTTAAAGTCCTTTAACGACCCACAGATGTTTAAGATAGCCCACCTTGCCTATGGCTTTGGCCCTAATGCAAAGCTGTCAGGGGATATAGTCGAGGACGAGAGAGTCTGGGGCTGTACTGAATGGGGAATAGGAAATGTGGGCGGCATACTGGTATCGGATATCCCCGGCGAGTGCGGCATACCGGGCGCCAGCCATTCAGATGGCATATGTTTAAACTGCAGCGTATGGCTGGACGGTGTGAAGGTACTGGATAAAGGCGTGGTTGTAGGTCCTACCGAGGAGATTGTAGCACTTGCAAGAACCCTTGGAAAATAAAAAGGAGGGCGAATATGGATAAAAACAAGATTATGTCATCTCTGGAAAATTCAAGGGAGGAGATTATTCAAGACATTATAAGTCTTAGCAGTATACCGGCGGTAAACCCTAAGATGGGAGGCAGCGGAGAATATAAAAGAATGGAGTGGATTGCCCAAAAACTTGACAGCTATGGGCTTAGCTACACCTTTTATGACGTGCCCGATGAAACGGTGCCCCAAGGCATTAGACGCAACATTGTCGCAAAGTTCCAAGGCACTGAAAACAGTGAGAAAACCTTGTGGTTCATCGCCCATGTGGACACTGTAAATTCAGGGGATTTAAGTATGTGGGACACCGACCCCTTTAAACCGGTGCAAAAAGGCGACAAAATTTACGGGCTTGGTGTGGAAGATAACAGCCAAGCGGTTATTGAAATGTTGCAGTGCTGCAAAATATTAAAGCAAAATCCCATCACAGCCCAGTGTAATTTAGGCTTTATATTTGGCAGTGATGAGGAGACGGGCAGTGCCTTTGGACTTCATGCACTGTTAAAGCAAAAGTTGTTTTCCCCTGAGGATGAGGCTATCGTTCCCGATGGGGGAAGCAGCGACGGATGCTTTGTGGAGATTGCGGAAAAGTCGCAGGTATGGATAAAATTCACGGTGGAGGGCAAGCAGGCACACGCCTCAATGCCACATTTAGGGCTTAATGCGTGCAGCATAGGTATGCACTTGGGCTGTGCAATAGAGGATAGCTTAAAGGAAAAATACGGTGAAAACGACCCGCTGTTTAATCCACCCTATTCCACCTTTGAGTTGACACAAAAATTTGCAAATGTGGACAGTGCCAATGTTATGCCCGGCAAGGATCAGTTTGTTATGGATTTGAGAATACTGCCACGGTATACGGTGACGGAGGTTTTGCAAACCATTGACGAAAAGATAGAGGAATATAGAGCAAGGTATAAAGCCAGCAAAATTTCCTATGAATTTTTGACTAAAGTTGAAGCGCCGCCGCCGACAAATTCCAATTCTATGGTGGTTCAAAAGCTAGTGGAAGCGATAAATGAGAGCGGCCGCAAGGCTTATTTCGGCGGAATAGGCGGGGGAACCTGTGCAGCCATCCTCAGAGCCTACAACATACCCAGTGTAGTGTGGTCAACCCTTGATGACTTGGCACACCAGCCTAATGAATATGTGATTATTTCCAATGTAATAAATGACACAAAGATTTTTATGGAAGTTATTTCCAAATACAAATAAGTCATTGTTGCTACCACACAAAAATGATATGATAATTTGTGGGGTCAGGATATTGCAAACAAGATGAGTATTGTATATTATATAAGTATAGTATATATACAAAATAACACGCCTGAGTACCCTAAATATTGTTAATTATGATAAGAGGGAGTAAAAAATGTTAAAGATATCAGACTTGTTAAAGGCACCATCGCTGCAGCAAAGCTATATTATAGCGGGTCATGACGGAATGTTCAACACGGTAAAAAAGCTGGAAATAATGGAGGAGCCATATCCGGCGGTACTTGAGTTTTTGGTCACATATGAATTTCTTATGACCAATTTTTGGAGTATGAAAAACGATAAACAGGGTCGCATCGACCTTGTGAAGAATATGATAGAAAAGAGGTGCGCAGGGCTGGGAATAATGCCCGAACCACATCTTGATAACATAATCGACCCGGAGATTATAGAGCTTGCCAATAAAAATAGCTTTCCAATTATCTACATAGACGTAAATGCAAGATGGGGGGATGTAGTTTCCGAATATGGCGTGTTGGCACATTCCAGTATGATGCCGTCCTTTGACAGCAAGCTAGAAAGTGTACTGATAAGCTTTTCGGAGTTTAACGAAACCCACGATTGCAATGAGTTTTGCACAAAAATAGCAGAAGTGCTGGATCTGCCGGTAATTATGAGCACCAACACAATTTACAGTGCCAATATGGGGGCATTAAATGTTGCACAGGTAGTTTCGAAAATTCAGATGGTAAAGAAAAATGGCTCTAAGGACATTGCATCGCCAATAACGGTAAGGGTGCAGGATGATTATATAGCGATAGTACACTTTGGCGAAAAGTCCTTTATAGCGGTGTACATTCAAACCAATATGCTGAATTTTCCAACCCTAAAGTTGTTTCACAAGCTGGCATCTACCGTCACAAAAGAATTGGACAAGCTGTGTCCGGCAAGTTTTGGGCATGAGAACCACGTAATGTTAAGGATTGCAGATGTTCCGATGTTTTATGTGCTGATAAAAAAAGAAAATATCGCTAACATTGAAAAGGAAATTGATTACAAATATACAGTGTATGAAAAAAATACATACTTTAACTACTGTGTGATGTTAATTCCCAACACCTTTGAAAAAAACAACGAAATTTACAGCGTGTATCAGCAATTGATGCAAAAGCTTACCCCGGATCTCTTTATATTCTCAATTGCATCCTATAACAAGCGAGAATTAATAGACGAGATAGAACCTCTCAAGTATACGGTAAACACCCTTTCCTATCTGGATGGAATTTATTCTACCGATGAGCTGCCATTGCTTTATATTCTGTCATATGCACCTTATGAATATAAAAGCTATCTGTTTAAAGCGTTGAATAAAAGAAAAAGACTAAAGGAAGAGGAAAAATCGTTTTTGGACACTTTGCGGCTGTACTCGGTTTTGCACAGCATGGTGGATGTGGCAAATTTGCTGGGAATTCACGCAAACTCTGTAAAATACAGATTGAGTAAAGCACTGGCAAATTTAGGCTATGAAGAGGACAGTATGTTGGGCGATTTATCTTCGTTAAAGCTGCTCATCCAACTGGAATTGATAATGATTGAAAATTAAAAATTTAATTTAAAAAAATGGAGGAATTTAAAATGTATGAATACGAATTAGCAAATGCCTGTCTTAAACTATTGCGGGATATGTTCCAGCTTCAACCCGGTGAGAGCATAGCAATAAGCTGCGATACCGAGTCCAATATGGAGGTTGTGGAAGCCACTGCACAAGCGGCAGTAATTCTTGGAGCAAAGCCATTGGTAGTAAAGATGGCAGCACCTCGTGACTGCGGCAAAGCCGGCGACATTGATATGCCAATGGCAGGTATTGTAGGCGCCATCAAAAACTGTGATGCATGGGTAGAATACAACAACAAATGGATATTCTATTCAACAGCTTACGATGAAATCATCAAAGACCCTAACAACAGACCTCGTTACATGAACCTTTGTGGCTGCAACCCAGAGCTGATTGTACGCAACATCGGCAAGGTGGACAATGACCTGCTAAATGAGTTCATTATGGCTATGGCAGACTACAGTGCAAAGGGCAAACACTTCCGTGTCACAACACCAGCAGGCACAGATGTAGAGTTTGACAATGCACCAAACAGAGACTATGTAACAGCTGATGGTTTTGTTCGCAAGGGCGAGATTAAAATGTTCCCAGGTCAAATCAGTTGGTCACCGACATTTGACAGCATCAACGGCATAATTGTTGTTGACGGAACAATATCACCCCCACTTGGTGCAGTTAAAAACCCAATTAAGTTCACAATTAAAAACGGTTACATCGTTAAAATTGAAGGGGAAGGCACCGACGCAACAGAGTATGCAGCGTGGCTTAAATCCTTTGATGACCCTAATATGTACCTTTGTGCTCACCTTTCATATGGCTTTGGCCCTAACGCAAAGCTCACAGGAGACATTGTTGAGGACGAGCGTGTATGGGGTTCAACAGAATGGGGCTGGGGCAATGTTGGCCCACAGCTTACATCAGACATCCCTGGCGGTATTCCGGCAGCGAGCCACTCAGATGGCATATGCCTAAATTCAAGCGTATGGCTTGATGACGTTCAAGTTTTGGACAATGGCGTTATCGTAGGGCCAACACCTGAGATAATTGCATTGGCAAGAAAACTGGGCAAATAATTTTTTCAGCTTCTCCATAAAATCATCATAATAGAGCTTAGAAATAAGCAGCAAGAACCCACCTCACAGGTATGCCAATACTGTGAGATGGGTTTCTTGTTGTCTGTGATTTATATTGCAAATGGTGTTAACAATAGAGCTACAAATTAAAGGGCAAGCATATCCAATTTGGAGTCCTTTTCTGTGATGGGGCGAAGGGGCTTACAAGGCACACCTACCGCCAAAAAATTAGGTGGAATATCTTTAGTTACCACACTGCCAGCACCGATAACTGCACCGTCCCCAATGGTAACACCTCCTAAAACAACGACATTGCAGGCGAGCCAAACATTGTTGCCAATGTGAATATCATCAGCGTATTCGGACATGGATATGTGTCCATCTGGGTATTTCATCGAAGTTCTTTCGGCGGCTATCAAAGGGTGGTTTGTCGCCATCAGGGACACGTTTGGCCCGCACATCACATTGTCACCGATATAAATTCGCCCATCGTCCATGACAGTGAGGTTAAAATTTGCAAAGAAATTTTCTCCAATAAAGGTGTGAGTGCCATAGTTAAATTGTATTGGCCCTTGAAAATAATACTTTTTGCCTATGGCGCCAATAAAGTTTTTCACAAGCGGCAGTCTGTTCTCGTCTCGCTCATCCATACTATTGAACCTTTGACAGTTGCTGTGAGCGATATGCTTTATGTCACCCAATTCCTTGGTTCGAGCATCAAAAAGTTTGCCGGCAAAGATTTTTTCTTCCTCGGTCATAACATATTCCTCCTTAAAATACAAATTGCACATCTGTGCAAAATGATTGCGGCGGCCTGCTGTGGCTACCGACTATTTTAATTTATTTTATCATATATTTTGGGAAATTTCTACTTAAAAGCTAATTTTATCATCAAGGCATATTAGACACGAATACTAAAAGTAAAGTTGAAAAGTGGCATGGAAGATGTTATAATAACCTCATGGGCGGCGTGGAAGCCGCTACGGCACTGCGAACAGTGCCTAGAAAAGCT
>JAVWUR010000038.1:0-17208 GCA_036667055.1 Oscillospiraceae bacterium | reverse complement strand
AAATCATTATGACCGACCCTGGCAGTGCCGGAAGTACCCGATATTTTGTAGGTGCGCTAATGGCAAACGAGGGCTATGGAGAAGATTTTTTTAAACAGCTATTTGACAACGGCTGTGTTTTGGAAAGCAACACCACCGCCACCCATATGCGCATTGCAAATGGTGATTACCCCATTGGAATTTGCCTTGACTACATTGGTGACAACATGGCGGAAAATGGTGAAACCATCGCCTACAATGTGCCTACAACCGATTTAATCGCCATTCACTGTCCTCTTGGCTTGGTTGCCGGCTGTCCAAACGAGCGTAACGGGCGGCTATTGTATGACTATATTCTCTCCAAGGAGGGGCAGCAAATTTTGGTGGAAAACCATCTTCATAGTATTCGTGAGGATGTTCAGCAGCCCGGTATGTCCGTTCAGGACATTTTAAGCTCCCGCATGGTGGTGGATGATGCCTATTTAAGCGAGCATGAGACGGACACTATACGCAGCTTTGACCGAATATTTTTCGGCACGTAATTTTTAAGAATTAAAAAACAGGCGACAGCTCCATTTTTTAGGAACTGTCACCTGTCTTTTTTTATTCAAAAACCCCGAGTGATATGTAATGTTAAGTTGGGTTTAGAATTGAATGACAGCGGCTTTATACATCCTCTACAAATAGAACGCCTTCCACGCACCGAAGCATCTCCTCGGTGTCCTCTGGCTCGACAGGGCGATGGGAACGCTGGATTTCCAGCAGCACCGCCGCATCGTTACACGCCTCATGGCTTAGATATTCTATGTGTGTCAAGTGCCATCCTTTGCTCCTAAGCGCTCTAAGTATGGCGCTAAACGGGGCGATGGAGGGGGAATATTCCAGATATAGCCGCAGTGAGGCACTGGATTTTAAATATCGTGCATCCAGTTGGTTTAGCACTGCGATGACTGCAAATAGAAATGCGCACATCACCACAGCTCCCTCATAGAAGCCAATACCCACAAACAATCCCATACAGGCGGATGCCCACAGACCGGCGGCGGTGGTTAGTCCCTTAATCTGCTGCCCACGGTGGTGACCTGTTATCATGATGGTGCCAGCTCCTAAAAAGCCTATTCCGCTGATAACCTGTGCCCCCATGCGAGCAGGGTCTGCCCCCGGTGCCAAGTAGATGGTTATGTATTGGTTTACCAGCATTGCCGCTGCTGCCCCTATACATACCACAATATGGGTGCGAAGCCCGGCGGCGTGGTTGCGCTTGCCTCTTTCTAAGCCGATAACACTGCCGCATAGGGTGGCAAGTGCAAAGCGAAAGAGCACCGAGTACATATTTAAGTCTCTAAGTGGCGCTAATGGTCCGCCGGAAAATGCAAGAGTTGTTGGCATAATAGCCTCCTTTATTGGAAAAGGTAAATTAGTCGGTGCTGCGCACAGGGTCATCCCCTGTCTCATTGGGGTTGTCTCCGCCGCCCTTTACCACTGCACGTTTTTCCATATATGTCATGACCATAGGTGAGCAGATGCCAAATATGCACATGAGCACTAGCGCCCAGCAGATAGGTGTTGAAAACAGTATTCCCGGATTGCCACCGGACAATAGCAGTGAGCGGCGCAAGCCTGTCTCACCGATAGGCCCTAGGATAAGTGCCAAGACGATAGCCGCAGGGTTTAAATCCAGCTTGCGCACAAGGTAACCCAAAACGCCGAAAATCATCATGATGAGAACATCTAGGAAGTTTTTATGAATAGCAAATGCGCCAACCACGCACAGTACTGCCACGCTTGGGATTAGGATTGAGTCGGAAAGGCGGGATATCTGTGCGAAAGCACGACAGCCCAAAAGCCCGATTCCCAGCATAAAGAATTGTACAAGTACAAAACCGGCAAAGAATGTGTAGGTCATAGGTGCGTAGCGTGTAAACAGCTCAGGCCCTGGCTGCAAGCCTTGGATAATCAAGCCGCCCATAAGCACGGCGGTTACCGATTCACCAGGAATACCAAGTGTTAGCATAGGGATTAGAGAGCCGCCAGTTACCGCATTGTTAGCTGCTTCAGAACCGGCAACGCCCTCGATGGAGCCGTGACCGAACTCTTCCTTATGCTTGGAAAATTGCTTGGAGGTATTATAACCCATAAAGCAAGCTATGGATGCACCGGCACCAGGGAGAATACCAATCAGGTTGCCGATTATCCAAGAGCGCAAGATGGTAGGAGTAATTCTTTTCATCTCTGCACGAGATAGGCTGATTTTGTCCTTAAATTTGCTTGCCTTGGCACGAGATTTTATTTTCTTTTCTGCCAAAATAAGCACCTGTGACATGGAGAACAAGCCAATTAAAGCACAGGTTGTGTTTATGCCCTCATAAAGAGATGCCTGACCGAACATAAATCTTTTAGCGCCCTCGATAGGGTCCATTCCGATGGTTGAAAGCAGTAGCCCCAACGCACCGGACATAAGCCCTTTCACCATAGACTTGGAGGAAACGCCGGCAATTATTGTCAGCCCGAAGATGGACAGCCAGAAATATTCCGGAGAGCCAAACTTCATAGCGAGCTGTGCTAAAAGAGGTGCAAAAAAGTAAAGTGAAATACAGGACAGCAAGCCACCCCAGAAGGAGGAGAAGCAGGAAACTGCCAAGGCTTTACCGGCTTTGCCCTGCAAGGTGAGCTGATAGCCCTCGATTGCGGTAGCAGCAGAAGCAGGTGTGCCCGGTGTATGTATTAAAATAGCGGAGATAGATCCGCCGAAGATAGCACCGCAGTAGATGCCTCCCAGCACAATAAGCCCTGTTTCCGGTGGCATTGTGAAGGTCATAGGCAAAAGCAGAGCCACGCCCATAGCGGCAGACAGTCCGGGCAGACAGCCGATAATGATACCAATTCCGGTGCCCGCTGCCATAAATAGCAGGTTGTAAAGGGACATTGCGTGGACGAAGCCCTCGCCCATAAGTGTCAGTGTTTGTAACATAGCGAAGCCTCCTTTTTACTTAAATAGCAGTCCCATAGGCAATTTTACACCTAAAAATAGGGTAAAAGCACCGTAGACTAGGCCAACGATAAACAGCGATGTGAGCAGAATGTGTAGTTTTGGAACTTTGAGAAACAACAAGCTCACTATAATGAATACAACGGTGGAAATATAAAAGCCTATGTAATACATAGCTATTAGATATAGGACAATCAGTGCGAAAATAACAAAAAATTGTTTTGGCAAAAAGCCTTCAAAAACCTCGGATACACCGCTGGTGACGCCAAAACGCTTTGCAGCAATTATCATTTGAATTACATAGAGTGTAGTAAGTAAAAACAGTAATATTATTACAAAGGTGGGGTAGGCACGTGCTTCCTGTTTAATCTGCTGTGTCATTACAAAAAACAAAGCACAGACAGCATACATAAAGCCTACTACACCCAAATCGGTTTTTTTCATAAGGGCCTCCTCGATAAAAAAATGTAAGGGGATATTGTAAAAAGAGGGAGCGTAAGGCGGATTGTCGCCTCCGCTCCATTTATTAAAATCTTAAATTACTTGCCCCAAACGGCGTCTAGTCCCTCTGCGAATGCCTGCTGTGAAGCTACCATTTCTGCAGTTTCCTTAGGTCCTTTGTAGTCGGTGTTTATGCCGGCTGCCTGTGCTGCCTTTAGATAGTCAGGGTCTTTCATCAATTTTTCAAATGCTTCAGCATAGAATTTAACAGCTTCTTCCGGAATTCCGGCTGGGGCTGCTACACAACGTGAAGAACCGAGCCATTTGTCGTAGAAGCCAAGCTCGCCAAGTGTAGGAACGTCAGGATATTCAGGCAAACGTGTTGGGTTAAATACGCCAAGTACTCTAACCTCTGATGGGAAGGAAGCGAAGTCTGCTACCTTTGCAACAGAGAAATCAACCTCTTTTTGACGAAGTGCCAACAACTGGTCAGCTGTTCCGCCGTAAGGGATATCGCTGTATGTAAATCCGGCTGTATTTGCCAACATTTGAGCGCCGATATGGTTGGAGTTACGGTTGCCGTTTGTGGAAGCTTTCAGCTTGCCTGGGTTTGCTTTTGCAAATGTGATAAGCTCTTCCAAGGTTTTGTAAGGTGAGTCTACAGCTACCATAACAACGGAAGTCTCGGAAACGTGGTTGCAGATAGCGGTAAAGCTGTCCACTTTATAGTCAGCTAGACCTTCTGTGATTGAGGTGCTGAAGTTAGGCAAGTTTAAAAAGCCAAGTGTGTAGCCGTCTGGCTCTGCCTGTGACAAGGATGTCCAGCCGATAGAGCCGGAGCCGCCCTCTAGGTTTTCGATTATAACGGGTTTGCCCATATACTTTTCGGCGTAAGCTGCCAAAACACGAGCGGTGTTGTCGGTGCCGGAGCCTGCCTTATAGGAAACTATCATAGTGATGTTTTCTTTAGGAGCCCATGCGCCGCCTTCTGCTGGTGCAGCTGCTGCCTCCTTTTCTGGGGCTTTGCCGCCGCAAGCGGTGAGGGATAACAGCATGAGAGCTGCAAGCAGGAGATGTGTAAGTTTTTTCATTGGTAATCTTTCCTTTCTTTTTCCTTTTTGTTTGTATCTCGATGCCACAAAACGGTTTAACATTATCTATAGTAAGTTATTTGTCAACAGTGTGTGTGCAGTGAGATGAGTTTAGTCATTTCGCTTGGTTTCATAGTAACACACCCCCAAAAAATGTAAAGTTTGAATACTTTGAACCGGTCATATGTACAGTTTTTGAACTTTTTATGACAAAAAATGGTGAATTATACTTTGGTTTAGTGAATATTTCCCGTGATGTTCACCATCGTTTTTGCTTTTATGTAATTTAAACTGCGCCACTGTGCCGTCTTTCCTTGACTTGGCTTAAGCTTTCTAGTAATATATTATTATATTATATTACATTGGAGGGCAAACTCGTGGATATATTCAGCAATCCTTTTTACATTTTAGGTGCTATGCCACAGGATGATATCCCACATCTTGAAGCGCTTGCCATGGAAAAATCCGCTTGGATGGATCCGGAAATAGTTTCCGACGCTTACAACATTTTAATAAACCCACAAAAACGTCTCGCCGCCGAGCTGCGCTGGTTTCCGGCCATCACTAGGGCGCAGATTGCTCCGGTGCTTGAGCTTTGCGTCAATAAGGAAAATAATAAGTCTCCCTTTGCGTTTTCTCTGCCCCGACTGAAAAACATTGCGGCTATGACGTTACGGATTTACACCCTTCCACTTCCCGGCTACAAGGATGCTATGCAGGCGGAGTATTCTATTCTTGGTATCAGCCGACTTTTCGAGATGCTTGACCTTGACCTTTTGGCTTTGGATATAGAGCATGACAGAGTCTGTGCTGGGCTTCCCTTTAATGTGGATAGCTCCTTGCTTAAACTGGAGCTGGAAAGCTACCGTCAAGAAATAGTGGAAGCTTTATCCTTGCTGCTGTCAAAGCTTCCCTCCAGTGAAAACGCTGAGGTTATCACCTTTTTAAGGGGAAAATATTCCGACAAAAGTGACCGATACAGCTCTGATATTCTCCTAGCCGACTTGCTGTCAAAGCAACCGCCCCAAGCCGTGCAGCCACCTGTTGCAGTGCAGCCACCTGTTGCAGTGCAGCCACCTGTTGCAGTGCAGCCACCTGTTGCTGCGGTGCAGCCACCTGTTGCTGCGGTGCAGCCACCTATTATGGTGCAGCCATCTGTTGCGGTGCAGCCACCTGTTGTGGAAAATCCCACCCCCTGCCTTGATGAAAAGGACAGCGCTCCTTTATCTTGCGCCGAAATCAGTAATCATATGGACAAAAAATATTCCATAACGGTGCCTTCTGAAAATATTGTTATGCCTTCTTTTTGTACCTGCTGCCTTGCGCCCACCGACAATGTGGTAACCCTCACCACCTCACTTTTTGCCAAGACCAAGAACAATGATCTGACCCACATCCTTTCCTTGCCACAGCCTTTGTGCCCAGAGTGTGTAAAGCATCAAAAACGAGCGCAACGCCTTAGCACCCTTGCCATGCTGCTGCCATTGGCAATTGCCGCAGTGCTATTCTTGCCTTTTTTTGTATTCGCCGGATATTCAAATCAGGCTTTTGCAACTACTCCTTTGGTAATCCTTATGATTTTAGGTTGGGGGGTTAGCCTTTCCTTTCGAATTCCCGACCTTGGCAAGGAGCATACCGCCGCACAAAAAAGCCTTTGGGTCAGCGGCGTTGGCGCTAATGAAAAGCTGGCTACCCTTTCCTTTTCCAACGGAGAATATGCCAAGCTATTTGCTCACGCAAACTCACCTTTACCTCAAAATGGCACCACGGACACCCCTGCTGTCACCATTGTGGAGAGCGCCTATCGGGATAGAACCGCCTCCCCAATGCTCATCAACGCCGTTGACAAACCTTCTGTGGTTTATTTGGTTCCCCTTGTACTTATCTATATAGTTTTGTTGGGGCTTTCCCTATCTCTCCCCCATACCATCAAGTTTCCAAGCTTCGGGGCTACAGCTCCAAGCGAAGTGCATGACTTTGAGAAATCGGACGGGGACACTAGTCAGAAACAGTCACCTCTCATCATCGATGAAAATTCCTCTTCCAGCAGCGATAACGCTGGAGCCAGTGTAATTCCTTATCAAACTCTCCCACCCAATAGCAACGAGGGCGGTGTAATTCCTTACCAAACTCTCCCACCAAATAACAATGAGAGCGGCGTAATTTCTTGCCAAACTCTCCCCTGTGATAATTCTACAAGGGAAGAAAAAATGGCTGCGATAAAAAGCTCTTTAGCTAATATCAAGGTTGAAATTGATAAAGCGACGTCGGATATGGAGCTGCTTTCCGAAGAGATGGATTGTTATGTAGAGCTTTATAAAGAGACCCTTGATCCCCACTATTATGAAGAAGGCATGGTTGCTGATGGGGAATATAGGCGCATATTTGAATTACGTGCCGATTACATCGACGAGCATAACCAGTTGGTAGCCCAATATAATGCTCTGCTTCATTCCTAGCCTTTTAAAAGAGCAAAGCCGCCCATAAACCCAGTTATTCACGGGTTTATGGGCGGCTTTTTTAGCTCCCAATAAAAGGCTATATTTTTTTTGCTACAAGAAAAGACTTGTTTTTTCGTCCTAAGGAAAAGGTTGATTTTTTTTATACTACCTAAATTTTATGGCTGGCACACTCGGAACCGTCCACTCTTGTCCGGAGCAATGACCTTGGCGTCTTGGACTTCCTCCATCAGCAGGTCGCTGATTTTTATGTGGGTGTCCTCCTGTGACAGGAGATATTTTTCGTCAACACTGCCGTCCAAAATCGCCACGATATACACCTTTTCAGGGTCAATTCCCTTGCCATTTTCATCGGTTATCTTCCGAATTCTCTCCCCCGGCTCTGCGGCAGGAGCATATTCCATGCGCAGACCGGAAAAATAGTAAAACCATCCCCCTGTGCCGTTGCCCACCGGAACTGAATACTCTAAAGCATCTAGCAGGCTTGCCCCTGTCATAGTGACCTTTTGCAGCTCGTTGCGCTCGCCGTATTTTGAGTCGGGCGTTAACCGCTGTATGTCAATTATGGTGATATCCCCCTTGTAAATTGTGGAGCAAATCCCCTTGCCGCTACATAAACCGTCCTTGCCATTATCCAACAATAGGGCAATTTCACAGCCGCTTTTCTTTACCATAGCATCCGTTATAAAGTTGCCTGTATCTAAAATAGTAAAATTCTCCTTGGCACTGCCAAGCACCATAGGCACCATAGGCACCTGCTTTGTCAGGTTTTGCTTGTCCACCATATTTGCCACATCCTGCTTTGTAAGTTCGCCCTTAACCATACCGGCAAGACCTTCCCTCAGTGCCCCTTGTGCATTTTTAAGCTGTGGAAATATGGCACAGCGGCCGTTTGACAATGCTGTGGTAAGAGGAGCAATTTCCGGTACATTTGGGGGTGGCATACCATTTAAAGCGCTGTACATCCCACCTGTATCTGCCGCAAGAGCAAGCTGCCCCTCGGGGGTGGTGATATATTCCATCAGCTCCATAACCAAATCATACTTTTCTTTGTTTTGCGCCTCTTCTAAATGTTTATTAAGCCCGATGTAGCAAACGGGATAGAGCCTTGCCCAGTCACCCTCTATTACTGGGTTGAAAAATGGCATGATGGCAAACTCGTCGGTGCAGCCATTGACCCCTTTGCCCATTCTCGCCACTAAAACCGAATCCTCCACCATGGCACATTGACGATTAAACAGCATCTGCTCTCTTTGGGCGTAGGTGACATTTAAGTCCTCGGGTTTTAGCACCCCCGAGTCTATCAAAACTTGAAAGGTGTCCAGTGCCGTGCTGAAATGGTCGTTAAATTTTCCCTTGCCCTCGTTGTAGTCGGCAATCCACCGTGCGTCCTCCGGTTTGCTGTAACAGCTTGCATAGCTGTACCCTGCAAACGCTGTGTCCAGTACCTCCGAATTGCCAAGACCCAATTGCAGCGAGCGCATACCCTCTTTTTCTATGGCTTGGCACAGTGCTATAAAGCCCTCAAAATCACTGGTCACCTCCCAGCCGTTTTCCTCAAAAAGCGTTTTATTGTAAACAATTCCTCTTATTTGAGAGGGGCCGGGAAGGTAAAACAGCTTTCCATTCTTGGAAATTTTATCAAGCCTTGCGGTGTTATATTTACCTGTCAAGGGCATAGCGGAAAGGTCTATCAGCCGTTCCTCACAGTACTGCTCCCCCGATTCCACCGGCCATGCCATGACAATATCCCCTAAA
Source organism: Oscillospiraceae bacterium (assembly GCA_036667055.1). Taxonomy (GTDB): domain Bacteria; phylum Bacillota; class Clostridia; order Oscillospirales; family Ruminococcaceae; genus RGIG3102. The sequence continues at coordinate 8,491 of JAVWUR010000038.1, read as the reverse complement.
TCATCATGCTCCATCCTCGCTTCATACTCTGCAAGCCCACTATTGGCGGTGAAATTACCCAATTGAATTATATCAATGTTCGGGAATTTTTTCTCCGCCGCCTCCTCAAAGGCATTTATGCTAAAAGCGTACTTTACCAAGATAGTTATTTGTGTTTTCCCTTTTGGGGTAACCTTTTGCGTTAAAATATCCTTTGGGTAGCCGCCCTCATTTTTTGCTGTACACGCCGCCGACACTGTGAGCAACACCACTAGCAAAAAAACTATAAGGAAACGATTTTTTTTCATATTACACCTTCTCATTTAATGGCGGTTTCTTGCAAGGAGAACCAAAGGTGAGCTTTTCAAACTCTGCAATAGGCATAGGCTTTGCAAAATAATACCCTTGAACATAGTCACATTTCATGGTTTTCAGCATATCCACATGGCTGCGCTTCTCCACGCCCTCGGCAACGGTACACATATGCAGCGCCTTTGCCATGGAGATTATACTGCCCACCACCGACTTTGTTCTGTCCACGTTAGCGGTTTCGTTTTTAAAGAATATTTTATCCAATTTAAGGGTGTCCACCGGTATCTCACGAATGAGATTTAAGGAGGAATATCCGCTGCCGAAATCGTCCATAGAACAGCCAAACCCCATGGAATGTATCTCTCGTATAACATTTGAAAGGGCTTTGGAGTCCTCAAACACAGCGCTCTCCGTCAGTTCAATCTCCAGCATATTTAATGGTATGTCATATTTTTCTACAATCAGGCGGTAATCCTCCAGAAAGTTTGGCATTTTAAGGTGGACACGAGAACAGTTAACCGATATTCTAACTAGTGGCAGACCGGCTTTTGCCCAACATTCCAGCGTTTGGCACACCTTTTCAAACACAAACAAATCTATCTGCGCCACAAACCCATTTTTTTCAAACAGCGGTATAAATTCATCGGGATAAATCATGCCCTCGCTGGGGTCTTGCCATCTCACCAACGCCTCTGCTCCCCCAACCTGCTCCGTTTGGGTGTTATATTTAGGCTGAAAATACACCTCAAATTCTCCTGCCGTCAGCGCCGCTTCCATCTTGTCCTCAAGCTGTTTTTCCCTTACTAGGGTGCTGCGCACCGTTTCGTCATAGATGGCATAGCGTATTTTATTATTTAAAGTGCAGACCGTTTCGGACAGTGACAGCTTGGCTCGGTCTATCATCTGCGCCAAGGGAATGTCCCCATTGTCGATGACAAAAATTCCAAACTCACAGGTGTGAGGTATCCACACCTGCTCTCTTTTTTCAAGATAGAGAGCGCACTCGTTTTTCCACAGATTAAACCGCTCCGCCAGTTTTTCCGTATCTTCATACCTGAGTAAAAGACAAAAGTTGTCTGCAAATTGGCGTCCTACACACTCGTCACCTTCAAGATCCTCCGATATGCTGTGGTTGATGGCACGTAGCAGCTCATCGCAAGATTTTTTGCCGAACTGTTCATTTAGCAGCTTAAACTTTTCAATATTCATATATACAATACAGTAGGGCTTTTTCCCCGCCCATTTTTCCTGCTGGGTTGCCACGTCCTCGTAAAACTTTTGTATTGTATTGCCCCCCGTCACAGGGTCAACAAAGGCGATATTTTCCAGTGAGCGCCTATTTCTATAGAAGGATGCCACCAAGAACGCCAACAGCACCCCAAAGGTTAGGGTTATAGCACCGCACAACAGCACCGTGATACCCAGTAAAAATTCTGATTTTTCGCTCACCACCGAGACGGGTACAATGGTCAAAAGTACCCACTCCCGTGAGACTAGGGGGGTGTATGCCATGTATTTTCTAACGCCGTTAAAGGAATACTCGCAAATTCCGCCATGGCCATTTCCAACATCCGCTTTAAGCTTTGCCATACTGGTTTTATTTTTTGGCTCGCCTTGGGCGATGGAATTCAATATATTGTAGCCGCTCTGCTCGGCATTTTGGGAGCTTGAGCGTATCACCACCGAGCCGTCGGGCTTTATGATGTGGGCGTAAGCTTTGCCGCCAAACGCCGTCATGGACAGAATTTGGTCAAAGGTGGAAAGGTTGTAGCTGGTGGCAACGGCGCAAATCTCTGTGCCGTCCAGTGTGAGGGGTTGGATGGGACGAGCGAAAATCACGCTGTCCTTGCCGTCCACTACCACTGTAGAGGACATGGAGGGTTGAGAGTGCAGTATTACATCCTGCAAAAAAGTCTCGTTGCCTAGCATTATGGAATGCCCGCTGCTGTCGTGAGCAATTCCTTTTTTATCCACCAAATAAATCCGGTCATACTGCCAATATTCCTGCTGGCTTAAAGACAGCTTTTTAAGCTGTGCAAAGGTGCTTATATTAGAATCCCTAAGCACCATGTCAATAGTGCCAAGCATGGAAAAATTATCATTGATTATACGGTTGGCGTCGGATGCTAGCAGCTTGGAAATTTCTTGGAGATACTCGCCCCCCTCTTTCCTCACAGTTTTTTGAAGCTGAGAGTAGTATTGGAAACAGGCAGTGCCTACCATGGCGCAGATAATCACAAGCCCTGTAAAAACCATCATCCAAGATTTGCGGCGGACTACAGCGTATGTTTTTTGACTTTTCATATATGTCCTCTCTTTTTGCAAATGGCAGACTAAGTGCCAATCCTTATCCCTAAAGGATTATATTTTATCAGCTTAAAAAAGCTAGAAATATCCTATATTTTAGTAGCTTAAAAACCGGAAATGCTCTATATTTTAGTAACTTAAAAAACCGGAAACGCCCTATATTTTAGTAACTTAAAAAGCTGGAAACGCTCTATATTTTCGGCTTGTCCTGTCCCATCTAAGATTATATGCCCATGGAACAGCTATTTTAAAAATATTATTGCATTATATGTAATATTGCATATAACTGTTTTAAGTTTACCATATTTCTCCTTCACATTCAACATAAACTACCTATTGTACTTAATATATTTACATCCTTGCCTATTTTCTTTCACAAAGCAGCTTTATAAGCAAAAGCCCCCAAGAAAGTCAAAACTTGGGGGTCTTTATGCTAATTCCTTTTGGGACTATTAAATTTTATTCTAACAGCTCCACGGTAATTTCACCGTCAACACTGGTTAGCATTGCCATGTCACTCTCATATATTTCGCCGAAAATGTCCGTTATAACATATTGATAGTAGTAGTCCCCGTCAAAGAGTGTGGCTTCCTCTGCTATTACAGGGCCGTCTACAATAAAGCTGTCCCCTAAAAATTCATACGCCTCTAGGGTTTCAAGGTCGGCGGCGGTAAATACAAAGGTCACCTCGTCCCCGTCCACCAGCTTTTTAACATCACGGCTACTCATTCCGCTCTCGCCGTCAATACCGTCCCAAGTGCCTATAACCTCATATTCTCCCGTTTCCATATGGTAAAGCATACGCAGGTTGGTGTCCTTGTCATTTACCACAACCGGCACGGTATAAAGTATGTATTCATCGGTGAAGGACAGTGCCTCCATCATACACAAACTGTCATTTATTATCGTCCACACGTTGCGGAAATTATCCCAATACTGTGTTCCGTCATCGCTCATATTAACATCGTAATCGCTACCCAGATACCAAAGAGCATTGCTCTCCTCATCGTGGTAAAACAAATCAAATGCCACGGTGCTGATTATGTCTGCCCCATTGTCTATATTTAATAAAACATATCCGTCATCGCTTAAGCCCAAAGAATATTCCAATTCAAAGTCATCATGGTTAATGGCTTCGGCTATGGATATTCCCGACAGGGGCACCGATTGCGCCACCGGCAGCTCCTCCTCCTGCTCCCCTTGCGGCTGTGAGGGCTGTGCTTGTGGGACTACCGGCTGGTTTATAACCACATCTTGGGGTGCTTTCCAGTCATATATTCCCTCGATAAACCTAAGATATTCTCCGCTTACTGCCGCTAGCTGCGCATAGCTGTCCAGTTCCCCTTCCGCTACACCCAGCGGCACATACACCGACAAGCCATTGGATTTTTCTCTGCCCTCTCCTGCCACATTGTAGGGCACTGCGGCAAAAAGATTATCCAAAAGCTCCTCGCCTGTGGCGGACACAACGCCTTGGGAACAGATGGTTAAGTCCCCTAAGTCCACCATGTTGGTATATCCCTCGCTGTCATTATTTCCGCCGTAGCTTTCCGCACGAACCATCGCCTGTGTAATAGGCTGTAGCTTTTCCGGTGAGGAGGTAAAGCTCTTTAGCTCCGCCGCCATCTTGTCAAAGCTTTGAACCAACGCAGGTATCTTGGAAAGGTCGGTTACCGACAAGGTTGCAAGACTGCCCATCCCCTCCATGTCGCACTTTTCATAAAAGCTGTCGCAGATTTCTTTGCCTAGCTCTAGCCCTGTAGCGGTGGGAGTATCTGCTAAAAAGTCTAGCCAATAGGTGTAGTCCCACCCTGAGCCCGGCTCTAGCTCTTGAGACGCCACCATATATTTTGCGTAGGGGGACAGCGCCGCCGCCGTCTCGATGGTCGCCATTAGACAGGCATCAAACCCCACAACCTCAAACTGTGTGCCTGCCATGGAAACGCCCTTTGCCAATTCCTTTAAATCCAAGGTGTCATAATCGAACAACTCATCTGCTGCAATACCCGCAACGCTTCCGCCGCCGTGATCCCAAAGCAGACACATATATTTGTCGGCAGGGTAGGTTTTTACGCCCCACTGGAGAAATTCTCCCAGCGTGGAGGCTTCACCCATGCCCGCTAACGGCTGGCTGTCTACTCTTTCAATGCCGCCGTCTACCGCTTGCCATCGCTCCAGTTCGTCTGGGTTTATCTCCTCCATCTCCCATTCCTCGGTACCGCCGGTTTGGATGATAACATTAACCTTTTCCGAATAGGTAGCGTCCATAATCTCTTCAAGATTTACAGTGGCAAATCCCCCTTGGGACTCAAGGTCGGTGCCGCACAGATATATTAGCACCGTCCAGCTTCCGCCTTTGGAGTTGCTGCGCATCATCTGGTTTTCACTTCCGGCTACAGGTGTTTGTGCCGATTGATCCCCACCGCCGCAGCCCGACATCAAGGTCAGTATGAGAGCAAGTGACAGTAACATCGCACCTATTTTTTTCATATTAAACCTCCTTGATTTGACAACAGGCAGGCTTTTTATCGCCTGCCTGTTGTGTGTTTATTACTCTGCAACTTGTTTATTGCTTAGCAACTTGTTTATTGTTTTGCAGCTCGTTTATTTTTTGCCGCTCGTTTATTTGTCTAGTGAATTATTCAACAAATGATGCTAGGTATGCGCCGCCCTCTGTTGCCGAGAGCATTAATTTTGCGCCGGTTGTAGGAGCTTCTGAAAAGTCAATTCCCATAAATGTAAGGGTTGTGCCCTCTGAGTCTGCTGCCAGTAAGTCCCAAACCAATGTGTCTGCTGAGAATGTCATGTTTGAAACGCCGCTCTCGCCTGCCAGCAATGGCTCGTCAAGTAGGTTTCCGCCCCAATCATCGTTGTTTGCAGGGGACATTCCCAATTCAAATAGGTCTGCGCCTGTCTCGTTTATGATTTCTACCGGAACGGTAACTGTCTCTTTGCCCGAGTAGTTTTTAATCATAGCTTCCAGCTCGTCAACATATTTGTTGCCAATTACAATATCTTCTTCCAAGTTTTTAAGAACTTCCGGTGTCAAATTTGCAGGGTCTGCGAAAAGTGCATCGTCCTCGTTCATAGCGTCAATAACCACGTTCATTGTGTCAATTAGCTCGGTGATGGATGAAAGGTTTTCATCCCCATTAACTTTGTCAACCAAACCGCTCATACGGTCGCTCATGGCTGCAAATTTTTCTGCTACTGCAAGCTGTTCTGCTGAGTATTCAGGATTTGCAAGGTCAGGCTTTTTTTCCTCTGCCTTTGGTGCTGCTGTTGCCGGTGCTGGTGCTGCCGGTGCAGGTGCAGGGTCTGAGCCGCCGCAAGCTACTAGAGATAGTGCCATGACGAGAGCTAGGGCAATTGTTAAAAGTTTTTTCATAATTATCTCTCCTTTGATTACTTAATTAAAAAATTGTTAGAGACATTCCTGTCTTTGGTATTAGAATATCATATTTTTTTTTGAAAAGTAGTAAAAGGTGTGAAATGTCATTTTTTCGCCCCGAGCTGTCTGTATGTTGCCACTCTAGAAAAAGATTGCTCTTTTTTTCTTGATTTGTTGCCGATTGCTTATATTACTTATTATAATACATCCTGTCGGCAGATAATATCCGCTATTCTCTCACAGGCGTGACCGTCCCCATATGGGTTGCTGGCGTGTGCCATGGCGCTGTACGCCTCCTTGTCATTAAGCAGCCTGTTACATTCTGCGTAAATTACCTCTTCACTTGTCCCAACAAGCTTTAAGGTGCCTGCCGCTATCCCCTCAGGGCGCTCCGTTGTGTCTCTCATAACCAAAACCGGCTTGCCAAGGCTGGGAGCTTCCTCTTGAATTCCGCCGCTATCCGTTAAAATCAGATAGCTTTGCGCCAAAAAGTTGTGAAAGTCCACCACATCCAGTGGCTCTATAATGTGAAATTTCTCGTCCTGTCCAAAGATATCCGCCGCCGCTTTTCGCACAACAGGATTCATATGTATGGGATAGATAACCCGCAAATCTGCATTTTCGTCCACAATTCTTTTGATGGCACGGAACATATGCTCCATGGGCTCCCCTAAATTTTCTCGGCGGTGAGCTGTGAGCATAATCAAACGGCTGCCCTTTGCCCAGTCAAGCTCCGGATGGGTGTAGCCGCTGTGTACGGTAGTTTTTAAAGCGTCAATCGCCGTGTTCCCTGTGACAAATATACTGTTTTCCTTTTTGCCCTCCCTCAAAAGGTTATCTCGTGAGGTGGCGGTTGGGGCGAAATTATATTTTGCTATTATCCCCACCGCTTGACGGTTAAATTCTTCAGGATATGGGGAATAGATGTTGTAGGTTCGCAAGCCTGCCTCCACATGACCCACCGGAATTTGAAGATAAAAGCAAGCTAAGGCCGTGACAAATGTGGTGGAGGTGTCTCCGTGCACCAAAACAACCTCCGGTTTTTCCTTCTCCAAAATCTCTCTTATGTTAGCTAAAATATTTGTTGTAACATCAAAAAGTGTCTGTTTGTCCTTCATTATTGACAGGTCATAATCGGGCACTACCTCAAAAGCGGTGAGCACTTGATCTAGCATCTGCCGATGCTGACCTGTGACACAAACCACCGTTTGCAATTCACTGCGCCCCTTTAGTTCCTTTACAAGGGGGCACATTTTTATCGCCTCGGGGCGAGTTCCGAAAACAAGCATCACTTTTTTCATAGTTAATTTATCCATCCTTTATTTTTTTAGTGTGTTTTATATTCCGTTTATGATGTCGGAAATTCCAATGGGCTTTTCGCTGTATACTTTCGCCATGTATTCGCACGTCATAATCATCCATGCGGAATCCGAGTTGTACACCGGACTTTTATGCCCATTCTTTGTCTGTTTTATATACTCTTGAAGGTAGGTATTAACCCGCTCCTCGTCCCCCATACAGGCGGCGGCATATGCCAATATGCTCCAGTAAAAAGAGTTTTTGTCCTTGTGATAGCTTTCCATGGTCTGCCAGCTATGGTTGGAACACAGCCCACTGTATACAAGCTTGGAGCGTTCCTCCAAGGGGCTTGCCGCACCAAACACCACCGGGAAAACTTGGGATGTTGCGCTAGGGTAAAAATTGTCCCAGCTAAACTCGGACGCTTCGCCCCCCTTTTCCCCCAGTGCCGGATGATAGTACCCTTCCTTGTCATCCCACATATTTGAAATTCCGCTTGCTACCCCTTGCTGTGCCTCCTCCAAGGCTTTTTTAAGCGCTGCAAATTCCTCCCTGTCGCTGCCCACGCTGTCTAGCTCGGCTAGGGAAATTAGCAATGCCATGTCACGCAAACCGGCGTATACCTCCGAGTTGTCCATGAGATACTTTATTTTATAATCGGGCTTTGCAAAGCTTAAACCATTGTCAATGGTGGACAGCACCATGCGGGCAATTCTCATTAGCTCACCGCTGTGCTGCTGCAAGTATTCTTTATCTTTATACTGCACCCCATAGCGATAGGCAAGGGATAGAAAAACCGCCCCATAGGAATCGGTGGAATCATACTCCCCTGTGCTGATTTCCTGTGCTACCTTTCCATCTTCTATATCCATATCATAGTTGTAGATGGTTGCGTCCAGACCATTGATATCGCTTTTTTCATCGTTTAAATGGGCAAAATGCCAGTCCATATATTTTTTTACCGCCTGCCGATACTCCTCCTGCTCATCTCCGTCCATCAGTGCCTGTGCCGCAAAGGCGGAAAAATATGGCACTACCGATGCCTTTCCCTTTGTCTTTGGGCGTTTTGCCAAGGCTCCATTGGATAGCTGGGTTGTGGCAAGCCACTTTTTTTCCTCCTGTGCCAAGCTGTGGTATTCCTGCTGGCGTGCGGAATATACGGCACGTATTTCCTTGCCACGTTTAACCGCCGCCACCGACAGC
>JAVWUR010000037.1:0-17542 GCA_036667055.1 Oscillospiraceae bacterium | reverse complement strand
CAAGCTAAAGGGCTTTGCAGGGGAGGACAGCATTATGACCGGAGTTGAGACGAGAACCTCCTCACCAGCAAGGGTGGAGAGAGATGAACAATGCCAAAGTAATATACAGGGCATCTACCCATGCGGCGAGGGCGCCGGTTACGCCGGAGGAATAATGAGCTCAGCGGTGGACGGTGTGCGCATAGCCCAGCAGATATGTTCCCAGTATAAGGTAAAATAAAATACAGCAAACTTTAATAAACCAAAGCAAAATAGGGTAAAATAAAAATAAAAAAGACACAATGTCAGTTAAGATATATTGTGTCACAAGAGGTCTTAAATGCTTTACAGAAAATGGCAGACAAAACAATTGAATATAAGCGAGGTGCAGCAGCTTTCCGATAGTCTAGGAATAAGCACTGTGCTTGCAAAGGTTTTGCTGTCAAAAGGGGCGAAAACCCAGCAGGAAGCCCAAGATTTATTTTTAAAAGACACTCCTCTTTCCGACCCATTTCTGTTAAAGGATATGGACAAGGCAGTGGAAAGAATACATAAGGCAATAAAGCTTGGAGAAAAGGTTGTGGTGTATGGCGACTATGACGCTGACGGTGTTTGTGCCACAGCAACCTTGTTCTCCTACCTTGAAAGCGTGGGCTCGGATGTGTTTTACAAGCTACCCAACCGCGAGACAGATGGGTATGGCTTAAATTCCAACGTGCTCAAAAAGCTAAAGAGCAAGGGCGTGGATTTGGTGATAACCGTGGATAATGGCATATCCGCCATACAGGAGATAGAGCTTGCAAACAGCTTGGGTCTTGAGGTAATTGTCACCGACCATCATCTGCCAAAAAGCACGGTGCCGCCGGCGTTTGCGGTGGTAGACCCTCTGCAAAAAGACGATAAAAGCCCCTGCAAGACCCTGTCGGGGGTGGGAGTGGCGTTTAAACTCATATGCGCACTAGAGGGAGCACCCTGCTGTGAGATGCTGGAATACTATTCCGACCTTGTGGCGGTGGGCACGGTGGCAGACTTAATGCTACTGGAGGGGGAGAACCGCACCATAGTAAAATCCGGCTTGACACTGTTAAACGAGGGTATGCGCCAAGGCTTTAACAGCCTTATAATGGCGTGTGGAATGAAGGGCAAGGAGCTTACAAGCGAGAGCATAGCCTATACAATCGGGCCTAGAATAAATGCAGCGGGAAGAATGGGCGATGCAACCATGGCGCTGGAGCTTTTGCTGTGCGACGATGCCGAGGAAGGGCTTGTTTTGGCAAATGAGCTGGAGGGGGAAAACCAGAAACGGCAGGAAACTCAAAACAAGATGGCGGAGGATATAACCCAAGAGATTTTGTCCGACCAAAGCCTTATCAAGGATAGGGTCATTGTGGTGTGGGCGGAAAATTTCCATCCGGGAGTGGTGGGAATAGTTGCCTCTCGTCTGGTGGAAAGATATGCAAAGCCGGCAATTGTGCTGACTAGGGACGGGGAGGAGTACAAGGGCAGCGGCAGAAGCGTGCCTGCCTTTAACCTACACGCAGCCCTAGAAAAGACAAAGCATCTCCTCACACGATTTGGTGGACATGAGCTTGCGGCAGGGCTGACTATAGAGGAAAAAAATCTAGAAGCATTTAGAACAGCTATAAATGAGGTGGCGAACAACCATGAGGCGCTGGCACAGACGGAAAGCCTTTTTATCGACTGCCAAGTGGAGCTGGATGAGATAGATGAAAATTCAGTGGCGCAGATAAGCCTTCTTGCACCCTTTGGCAATGGCAACCAAAACCCTCTTTTTATGATGAAGGAGGTGCAACTGGTGCAAATTTATCCCGTGAGCGACGGAAAGCATATACGGTTGAAGGTTAAAAATTCCAAGGGCAGCTTGCAGGGGATAATGTTTAATGTTTCCCCACAAGAATTTGCCTACAAAACCGGCGATATACTGGACGTGTGCGCCAACCTTTCCATCTACCAAGGAGACAGCGGAAACATGGTGTCCGTCCGAATAAAAGAGGTGCGCCCAAGCGGTATGCCCGATGAAATTATCGACTGCTATGATGTGTACAAGCTCTTTAAAAATAATTTTGAGATGGAGCCACAGCAAAAACAGATGCTGTGTCCCACAAGGACAGAGGTAGCGGAGATATATAGGTGTATAAATTCACAGATGGTTTCCTGTGACGATTTACGTCCGCTATTTTTAAAGTTTCGGGAAATTCCCAGCGGCAAAATTCAAGTGATAGTAGATATTTTAATAGAATTAGGGCTTGTGGAAAGCTGTCAGGAGATACGGCAAAATTATTTTAAAACGGTAAAGGTCAAGGAAAAACGTGACCTTTCCACCAGTGAAATATTACAGCAGCTGCAACAAGAATAAAAGGCGTGTCCTGTAGCTATGCTTAGAGGGCATTTGCTATAAGGGAGAGCTTATGAAAGGGGTGTCTTTATGAAATTTGAGGAGCTTAAACAACTGATTATCGACTCAGGAAAAAATTATGACATAGAATTAATAGAAAAAACCTATCGTTTGGCGGAAAAAAGCCATGAGGGTCAACTGCGAAAAAGCGGCGAAGCATACATTGAGCACCCTGTGGCAGTTGCGGCGATTGTGTTGGAATTGGGGCTGGATACCACAAGCATTGTGGCGGCAATACTTCATGACGTGGTGGAGGACACCGATGTCACCATTGAGGAGATTGAAAAGGAATTTGGCAAGGAGACGGCACATCTGGTTGACGGAGTGACAAAGCTTGGCAAAATTGTGTTCTCCTCAATGGAGGAGCAGCAGGCGGAAAATCTGCGGAAGATGCTGCTGGCAATGAGTCAGGACATTCGGGTTATGCTCATAAAGCTGTGTGACCGCTTGCACAATATGCGCACCATCTGGTCTATGAAGGAGCAAAAACAGCGTGATAAAGCGCTGGAGGTTATGGAGGTTTACGCCCCTATAGCCCATCGTTTGGGTATCAATAGCATAAAGGAGGAGTTGCAGGACATCTCCTTGCAGGTGCTTGACCACACAGGCTATGAAGAGGTAAAAAGAGTCATTCAGCGTGGGGGCGATGCACAGACCTTTGTGGATAGCATTGTGGAGGAGGTCAAGGGCAAGCTGCGTGAGTTTGGGCTTATTGATGCAACGGTTATCGGCAGAGTTAAAAGCGTGTATGGGGTATACCGCAAGGTGTTTATCCAAGGACGTGATTTTGGGGATATTTATGACATATATGCGGTGCGTATAATACTCAATAATGTGTCGGAATGTTACAACGCTCTCATGCTTATGCACGATATGTTCCGCCCTATACCATCACGGTTTAAGGACTATATCTCCACACCAAAACAGAATATGTACCAGTCGCTGCACACCTCGGTTATCGGCAGAGCGGGTATTCCCTTTGAAATTCAGATACGCACTTGGGATATGCACCACACTGCGGAGTACGGCATTGCGGCACACTGGAAATATAAAAGCGGCATACAAGGGCAAGATAATATGGAAGAAAAGCTGGCTTGGGTGCGTCAGCTTTTGGAGAGCCAAAAGGACACCGACGATAAGAGCGAGATTTTGCGAGACATTAAAAATGAGCTTGTTCCCGATGATGTGTTTGTCTTTACCCCAAAGGGGGACGTGGTAAACCTGCCAAACGGCGCAACGGTGATTGACTTTGCCTATGCAATCCACTCGGCGGTGGGCAACCGTATGACAGGGGCAAAGGTAAATGGGCGGATAGTTTCCATAGATTATAAGGTCACCACAGGTGAAATTATCGAGGTTATAACAGGGGCAAAGGACAAGGGGCCAAGCCGTGACTGGCTGAACATTGTCACCACCAGCGAAGCGAAAAGCAAAATTCGTGCGTGGTTTAAAAAGGAACGCAAGGAAGAAAATATACAAGAGGGCAAAGCGTCCTTGGATAGGGAGCTAAGACGAAATCTAATCAATTTGCAGGATAAGGAATATGACGATTTTATCGAGGAGCTGGCAAAAAGGCAGAAGGTAAATGGCCCAGAGGAGCTATATGCGGCGCTTGGGTACGGCGGCTTGCAGCTGTCCAAGGTGGTGTTTAAGGCAAAGGAAGAATACACCAAAATGCAGCGTGAGATACTGCCGGCACAGGTTAAGCTAAAACCAACTATCCGCAAAACACAAAGCTCCAACGGCGTTGTGGTGGAGGGGATAGACAACTGTCTTGTGAAGTTTTCCAAGTGCTGCAACCCACTGCCGGGGGATGAAATTGTGGGCTTTATCACAAGGGGCTTTGGGGTTTCAATACACAAGCAAACCTGCGTTAACACACGTATGGAGCTTAGAGATGAAGAAAACCGTGACCGCTGGGTCAACGCCTATTGGGCGGAAAATATAAGGGAAGATTTTAAAGCGACACTGGAGGTTATGGCGCTGGACAACGGTGCGGCGCTAGCAGAAGTCTCCATGATGTTAAACAACCAAAGAATACCGATTTTTGAATTAAATGCAAAGCAGACAGGGGACGGACGGCTTGCCATGACAGTGACGATAGGGGTCAACAACACGGAACACTTAAACAGTGTTATGTCTCGCTTTTCCAAGAATAAAAACATTATATCCGTGACAAGAGGATAAGATATAAGAGGGTCAAAATGAGAGCAGTTGTACAAAGAGTGAAAAACGGTTGGATAACCGTAAACGGTGGCGAAAAGCAGGAGATGGAAGAGGGCGTTGTGGTGCTTTTCGCAGTGCGGGAGGGGGACATCCCCGAGGAAACACTGTCGGTAGCCAAAAAAATTGCGGATTTGAGAATTTTCGATGACGATGAGGGCAAGATGAACCTGTCGGCACTGGACAAGGGCTATAGCTGTATGATAGTGTCCCAGTTCACATTGTATGGGGATACGAGAAAGGGCAGACGCCCCTCCTTTATCCATGCGGCAAGGCCGGAGGTTGCCATACCAATATATGATAAGTTTTTAGGTGAAATAAAAGAAATCGGGTTTAAAAAGGTTATAAACGGTGAATTTGGGGCTGATATGCAGGTGAATTTAACCAATGACGGGCCGGTGACGATTATAATAGACACGGACGAATGGAGAAGATGACAAGATGAAAAGCTATCATTTAATGGGGAGCGCCCCATATTATACCAACTGTTTTTTGCTGGTGGATAATTCCGGCTCGGCTGTGCTTATAGATTGCAGTGTGCCGTGGCAAAAGCTGGACGAGATTTTAAAAAATGACCACGCCCAGTTAAAGGCAATTTTAATGACTCACGGTCACCACGACCATCGGGAAACATTGGAGGAGGTGCGGCTGAAAAGCGGAGCGCCGGTATATCTTGGACGGCAGGACATAGAGCAGTTTAACATAGAAAAAGCCATTAGCTATTCCGAGCGTGAGACGCTGGAGTTTGGGGAAATTAAGCTTTTCGTGTTCCACACCCCCGGACACACCCCAGGCGGGTACTGTCTGCGGTGCGAGGATATGCTATTTTCCGGAGACACCCTATTTGCAGGCACTATAGGACGCACGGATTTATTGGGTGGAGATTATGAGGAGCTTATGGCATCCTTAAAAACCATTGCGGAATATGTGAAAAATCAAAATCCAAAGGTGCTCCCCGGCCATGCTAATTTTTCCACCTTCGACTTGGAAAAACAACAAAATCCTTATTTAAAAGAGATTGTAAAATGCTTATAGCGCTGAATAATTTTTGCCACAATTACGAGATAGAACAGCTCACACGGATGTTCACAAAGGACACAACGGTGGAGAGCTGCGCAAAGCATCCCACAATTGGGGCGCAAGATTATATATATATACGAAAAAATGAAAAGAGAATTTTCTTGGCGCTATACTATAATAATGTATTATATAAGGCGTTTTTACAAAGCGATGGGGACAAAGGGGAGCAGGAGGCTCGGGTGTGCGCCGCCGCATATGGGTTTTATACACAGGCATTTAAGAAAAATCTGCCATGGGGAATGCTCACAGGGGTGCGACCGGTTCGCTTGATGCGCAACCTATATAAAGAGTGGAAAGATATAGAAGCAGTTGAAAAAATCTTTTCCGAAAGATACTTTGTGTCAAAGGAAAAGATAAAGCTGTGCCGTGATATTTTTATGCTGCAAAAGCCAATTGTGAGGGACATTGCAGCGAAAGACTACAGCCTTTACATATCCATCCCATTTTGCCCCTCCAAATGCAGCTACTGCACATTTACCTCCACCCCCTCAAAAAATGCCGAGGGGCTTATGGAGAGCTATGTTGAAAAGCTGTGCCAAGAGATAGCCTACACTGCCAAAAACGCACAGGCGCTAGGGCTTGTGTTAAAAACTATCTACATCGGCGGCGGCACTCCCACGGCAATTTCAGCCCAGCAGCTAGCAAGAGTTATGGGGGCAGTGGAAGATAATTTTGACCTTTCACGAGTGCTGGAATATTCGGTGGAGGCAGGCAGACCCGATTGCACCACCTATGAAAAGCTGGCGGTGATAAAAGCTTATAAAGCCGACCGAGTGTCCATAAACCCTCAGACCTTTAGTGACGAGGTGCTGGCGGCTATAGGCAGAAAGCACACCCATCAAGACTTTTTAGATTGCTACAAATTGGCAAAGGAGCTGAATTTTAAAACCATCAACACCGACCTTATTGCCGGACTTCCCAAGGACACGGTGGAGAGCTTTGAAAATTCCCTACGGGGGTGTGTAAAGCTTGGGGCGGAAAATATAACGGTACACACCTTGACTTTAAAAAGAGCGTCCACCCTAGCTAAAACTGACAGTGAGCAGGGCGCCAACTGTGACGTTGGGGAGATGATTGCAAAAAACAGCATATTGACAAAAAGCGGATATGTGCCATATTATATGTACAGACAGAAAGCCACCTTACAAAACCTTGAAAATGTTGGTTTTTCACAGCCTTATCACGAAAGTTTGTATAATATTTATATAATGGAAGAGCTGGAGACGATTGTGTCCTGCGGTGCAGGAGCAGTGAGCAAGGTCATTGGTGAAAATGGTGAGATAAAAAGAGTGTACAACTATAAATATCCCACTGAATATGTAAAGGGCTTTGCGGAAATACTTAACAGAAAGGACGAGGTGTACAATTTATGGCGGCAATATGGATACCAAAACGGCTAGTGGAAATCTCGCTGATAAATACTGCAAATTGTGACAAGAAAAGCTTTGTCAGACATTG
Organism: Oscillospiraceae bacterium; assembly: GCA_036667055.1. Lineage (GTDB taxonomy): Bacteria > Bacillota > Clostridia > Oscillospirales > Ruminococcaceae > RGIG3102. The sequence continues at coordinate 10,386 of JAVWUR010000037.1, read as the reverse complement.
CGAGTTTGAATATGAGTCAAGAATATATGCGGCGGCAAAGGAAATCATGGAGGCGAACAAGCATATAATAATGCTTACGGGGCCATCGGCATCGGGAAAAACCACCACAAGCAACAAGATAGCAGAAAAATTGCGCAGTATGGGAAATAAAGCGCAGGTTGTTTCCATGGACAATTTTTTTAAAAATCCGGAGGAATATCCAAGGCTAGAGGATGGCAGCAAGGACTATGAGAACGTCCACGCAGTGGATATAGACCTTATGGACAAATGTCTAAACAAGCTTATAAAGGAGGGCAGAGCGTTTTTTCCGGAGTTTAATTTCAGAACAGAGGAAAGAATAGAAAATGCCATCGAGCTTGAAATTGATGACGGTTACATTATTGTGGAGGGCATACACGCACTAAATCCCTTGGTGCTAGACACTCTGCCAAGCGACAATGTGATGACAATTTATGCAGGGCTTCGAGAAGAATATTCCAATTTAGGTCAGCGGGTGCTGCCTACAAGAGATATACGCCTTGTGCGCAGAATGATTAGAGATTACAAGCACCGTGGACATTCGCCGGAAAAAACCATCGGAATGTGGAAAAATGTATGTGACGGCGAGGACAGATATATCAAGGTGTTTAAAGCGAATGCGGATTTGCTGCTAGATACCTCCTTTAGCTACGAAATACTGGTGATGAACTCGGCGCTGAAAAATTTCGTCAGCGAGGTGGAGGGGGACTCTCCCCAAGCCCAAAAGTTGGAGGAGCTATTAAAGGTGTTTAGCCTGTGCGGCTACATTCCAGAGGGGTACATCCCTCAAGGCTCTATGCTAAGAGAGTTTTTTGGCTAAAATAGCATGGGGCAAGGATATACCAATTTGCACCTCAATGGAATTTTAATGGGGACAAAGGGTATAATAATGGATATAACGGCATAAAATTGGAAAGTTAGCCTTGGCATTAATATTGTAATTAAAATATTAAAGGATCGGGCTATATAATATACAATATATAAATAGTTAAAGGAGACGACTTTATGAAAATTCTTGAAGACTTCATTGAAACCTCTGCAAAGGTTGCAGACCAAGTAGCTAAGGTAGCAGGCGAGTATATCGACAAGGGCAAGGATAAAATTTCCGTGATGTCACTGGAAAATGACTTGGCAAAGGCACAAAGACAGCTGGGCGCACTGGTGTATGTTCTGTATAAAACAGGGGAGCAAAATGAGGAGCTATTGAACAAGTACATCGAGGACGTGGCAAGAATTGAACTGCTAATTGCAAATTTAAAGGCGGATGAAGCTAAAAACACGGTTTATACCACCAGCGATGAGGATTGCACCTGCGGCGGTCAAATCATCAAAGAGTGCTCTCAGTGCGGCGCTGAAATAGGCTGCTGTGACAGCTTTTGCCGTGCCTGCGGCGCAAAGATAGAGGAATAAGCATAGAGGAAAGAGCACGGAAACATAAGCACAGGTAAATAAGTAAGATAAATAAAGGACGGGTAGCATCGGTCGCATCCCTTAGCTAGACTAGGGAATTCGGCAGAAAAGCTATCCGTCCTTTTGCCATGTAATGACTGCAAGGGTACAAGCATTAAAATACTTAGGCGACAGGAAAAATCACTTTACACAACCTTTACAAAGAACTGATTTTGAATTTTACAAACAAAGAATACAATAATAACCGTAACAAAGAACAAAAACAATAAATAAAGAGGTAGTAAAATGAAAAAAATCATATCGGTTATCTTATCCCTGACATTGCTTTGCGGTATGGCAACCGCCTGCGGCAAAAGCGACACGGACAGCGGCAAAACAGACAGTGGCACAACGGACAGCGGCAATGTAAGCACGCCTGCCGCCTTTGACACCACAAGCGACATAACGGTGGTAAGCCGTGAGGATGGTTCTGGCACAAGAGGAGCTTTTATCGAGCTTACAGGGGTAGAACAAAAAAATGCCGAGGGCAAAAAAGAGGATAAAACCACGGTGGAAGCCATCATAGCCAACAAAACTGATGTTATGCTCACAGGGGTAGCAGGGGACGAATACGCCATAGGCTACGTTTCAATGGGCTCGTTAAACAGCGATGTAAGAGCGGTAAAGGTGGATGGCATTGACGCTACACCGGCGAATGTAAAGTCCGGCGAGTACAAGCTTTCAAGACCCTTTAACATAGCCACAGGCAAAAGTGTCAGCCCGACAGCACAAGATTTTATAGATTTTATAATGTCTAAGCAGGGTCAAGAGGTAGTGGCAAAAAGCTACATCACAGTGGACGATAACGCAAAGGAATACGCACCAAAGGGCTTGAAGGGCAAAATCGTGGTGGCAGGCTCCTCCAGCGTTTCACCTTTGATGGAAAAACTAAAGGAAGCATACACCGCCATAAACCCCGATGTGACAATAGAGCTGCAAACCTCCGATTCTACAGCAGGTATGACAGCGGCAATGGAGGGCGTGTGTGATATCGGTATGGCATCAAGAGAGCTTAAAGACAGCGAAAAAGCAACACTTAAAGCCACGGCGATAGCACTGGACGGCATAGCGGTAATAGTTAACAACGCTAGCACAATAGACAACCTAACAAAAGAGCAGATTGCAAAAATCTACACAGGGGAAACCACAAGCTGGGATAAAATATAGCTTGAAATATAATAGCCTAGGGGTGCGTACTGCACCCTTAAGCTGTGTTCAGACACTGTTTTAAGGAGGGATAACCATGCAAAAAAAGGAGCTTTGGGCAAAATACATTTTTTTCGGGTTTGGGGCAACCAGTGTTTTGGCGGTGGTGCTGATAGCGGTGTTTATCTTTGCCGGTGGCTACCCTGCCATAAAGGAAATAGGGCTTTTCAACTTTCTTTTTGGCACAAAATGGGCACCCACAAATGAGGTGCCGCAGTTTGGCATACTGCCTATGATTGTGGGTAGCTTGTATATAACCACAGGTGCGGTAATAATCGGAGTGCCTATCGGCATACTTACCGCTGTATATCTTGCACAGTTCGCAAGCGAAAAATTGTACAAGCTGCTAAATCCGGCGGTCAATCTTCTGGCAGGCATACCCAGCGTAATATATGGCTTTTTCGGTATGGTAATAATCGTGCCTTTTGTGAGAAACACCTTTGGGGGAAAGGGCTACAGCATCTTGACCGCCTCTATATTGCTGGGAATTATGATACTGCCCACCATTATCGGGGTCAGCCAATCGGCGATAAGGGCAGTGCCTAAAACCTACTATGAGGGGGCTATAGCCCTTGGTGCAACACAGGAGCAAGCGGTTTTCAAAGTGGTGCTGCCAGCGGCAAAAAGTGGAGTGCTCGCCGCAGTTATTTTGGGGATAGGGCGGAGCATAGGGGAGACTATGGCGGTGATAATGGTGGCAGGAGGACAGCCACGGATAACCACCGACATACTAAAGGGCATACGCACTATGACATCTAATATAGTGATGGAAATGTCCTATGCACAGGATCTGCACCGCTCGGCACTTATCGCAACAGGGGCAGTGCTGTTCGTGTTTATTCTAATCATCAACGCCGGATTTTTTATGCTGAAAAGGAGAATGGAAGATGAACACTAAGCTAAAAGAGCGTCTGCGTGAATATAAACGCAGCCCCTATTCTCTTCTTATGAAAATTCTGGTGCTCCTTTCCACCGCTTTTACCGTGGGTATACTGGCATTTATATTGATATATATTTTAATAATGGGTGTCCCATATTTAAGCTTAAACCTGTTCGCCTTTAAATACACCAGCGAAAATGTATCAATGCTGCCTGCCATAATAACCACCCTGTTCACCATAGTGGCAACCCTTGTTATAAGCATACCCTTTGGGGTGTTCAGTGCGGTATATCTAGTGGAATACGCCAAAAAAGGCAGCCGTGCAGTGGATGTAATCCGCCTTACCACCGAGACACTTTCGGGGATACCCTCCATAGTTTACGGGCTGTTCGGTATGTTATTTTTCGTGTTTTATCTAAAATGGAGCTACAGCTTTCTTGCAGGGGTGATGACCCTTTCCATTATGATATTGCCACTAATTATGCGAACCACCGAGGAGGCATTGCTGTCGGTGCCCGACGATTATCGTCAAGCGAGCTTTGGACTTGGAGCAGGTAAGCTGCGTACAGTGTTCAAAATAGTGCTGCCCACGGCTATACCCGGAATACTTTCCGGTGTTATACTTGCCATAGGTCGGGTTATCGGGGAGACAGCGGCACTGATTTATACTATGGGTACGGTGACAAATGTGCCAAAGGGGCTGTTTTCTTCCGGACGTACACTGGCGGTGCATATGTGGGCACTCAGCGGCGAGGGCTTGCACACAAATGAAGCATATGCCACGGCGGTAGTGCTGATACTGATGGTTTTAATTATAAATGGAATGAGCAATTTCGCAGCCAAAAAGCTGGGTAAGGGGTAACAGATGAATAAATTTTCAGTGAAAAACCTAGATTTATATTATGGCGAATTTAAGGCGTTAAAAAGTATAAATATGGACATTGAGGCACGGGAGATAACCGCTTTTATAGGGCCTTCCGGCTGTGGCAAAAGTACATTTTTACGCACCTTAAATCGTATGAACGATTTGATTGAGGGCTGCCGAATAGAGGGAGAAATTCTGTTGGACGGCAAAAATATATATATGGACACCGATGTAAACGTGTTGCGGCGTGATGTGGGTATGGTCTTTCAAAAGCCCAACCCCTTTCCTATGAGCGTGTACAACAACATCGCTTACGGCCCACGGACACACGGTATAACCCAAAAATATAAGCTGGATGAAATTGTGGAGCAATCTCTGCGTGATGCGGCGATTTGGGAGGAGGTAAAGGACAGGCTGAATAAATCGGCACTGGGCTTGTCCGGTGGACAGCAGCAGCGGCTGTGCATTGCAAGAGCCTTGGCGGTAAAGCCCGATGTACTGTTGATGGATGAGCCTACCAGTGCCCTTGACCCCATTTCCACTGCCAAGGTGGAGGATTTGGTTATGGAGCTTAAAAAAAATTACACCATAATAATGGTGACCCACAATATGCAGCAGGCACTTAGAATAAGCGATAAGACGGCATTTTTCCTTTTGGGGGAGATGATAGAGCACCGAGACACTCAAAGCTTGTTCAGCGACCCTATTGATAAAAGATGTGAGGACTATATAACAGGAAGGTTTGGTTAACATTTATGAGAAGTAATTTTGATAAACAACTGGTGGTTTTGAACAGTCAGCTCACCGATATGGCGGCGCTTGCGGAAAATGCCATAGACTGCGCAGCGGAGGCGCTGATACTTTCCGATAAAGAAAAGGCAAAGCTTGCCATTGAGTATGATGGTGAAATCGACGAGATAGAAAAGGAAATTGAACGGCTGTGTCTGTTGATATTGTTGCAGCAGCAGCCCGTGGCAAAGGATTTGCGTCAGGTTTCTGCCGCCCTTAAAATGATAACAGATATGGAGAGAATAGGGGATCAAGCCCGAGATATTTCGGAAATTCTCCTGACCTCACCCCAAAAAATTCAGATAACCCAAGAGGGAAATATAGCACAGATGGCAAGAGCCACAAAAAAGATGATACATGATGTGGTGGACAGCTTTGTAAAAGCCGACATTCAGTTGGCACAGCAGATAATAGACTTTGACGATGTGATAGACAATTTTTACGACAATGCCCGCCGAGAGCTGATAGAGGAAATTCAATCGGGCAGCGAGAGGGTGGAGGTTGCGGTTGACCTTTTGAGCATCTCAAAATATTTCGAGCGAATAGGCGACCACGCTACAAATATTGCGGAGTGGGTAATTTTTTCCTTGACAGGGGTACACAAGTCAAATTAAAAGGTGTATACTGAAAACAAAATAATATATGGGGTGATAATTTGGACATATGGTGCATTGAGGACGATGAAAATATAAACAATCTTATAACCTACGCTCTGCAAAGCCAAGGCTTTGAGGCACAGGGGTTTTTGAATTTTACCGATTTTGAGGAAAAGCTTAAAACCCAGCTGCCTCATCTTGTGATGTTGGACATTATGCTGCCCGACATAGATGGCTTGACTATATTGAAAAGGCTAAAAGCTGATCCAAAATTCCGAGACATCCCAATTATAATGCTCACGGCAAAAAATGCGGAGATGGATATTGTAAAGGCGCTGGATTTAGGGGCAGAGGACTATATCTCCAAGCCCTTTGGTGTGCTGGAAATGGTGTCTCGGGTGAAGGCTGTTTTGCGGCGCTGTGAAAAGCAAACGCCACCGGCGCAGACCTTGGAGTATGCCAACATCAGGTTGTCTATTGAGGAGCACCGAGTTACAGTGGATAATGTGGTGGTCGATTTGACGCTTAAAGAGTTTAGCGTACTAAAGCTTTTGATGGAAAATCCCTCCAAGGTATTCACCAGAGAAAATATAATGGACACGGTGTGGGGGGATAGCTACGTGGGGGAGAGCCGCACGGTGGATATGCACATAAAAACCTTGCGGCAAAAGTTAGCCGATGAAGCAGACAGAATTGTAACCATTCGAGGGGTGGGCTACAAGCTGGAATAGAGGGCATAAGATGAAACAGAAAATCATCAAAAACAATTTGATAGCTTGTCTTGTGGCGATTACTCTCACCGCCATTGTTTGCTTTTTGACCTATGTTTACGCCTTTGAAAGCACAATGAATGCACAGGCGAGGGCACAATGCTATCTTTTACAAGAGATTTGCCGTGACAGTGATGACGTGGAAAACACATTAAAAGGGCTGCGAGGGACACTTCAAGGGCGAACTACACTTGTAGATGGACAAGGCAAGGTGCTTTTTGACAGCGATTATGAGGAGTATGCTATGGGAAACCATCTGGCTAGAAAGGAAATTGCCGATGCCTTGGCAAACGGGGCAGGCAGCGACAAAAGGTATTCCGCAACAGAGGGCAAGATGAATTATTACTATGCTCTGCGTCTGGAGGGTGTGGGGGCAATACGAGTGGGGATACACTCAAATACCCTTATAACACAGGCGTTGCTGCCCCATATGCCATTGATAATTGCGTCCATCGGTGGGGTTTTGATTTTTGTGATATGGATATCCACAATAACGACCAAAAGGATAGTGAGCACCATCGAGCATTATAGCTTTGAGGAAAGCGACCCCAATGTTTATGATGAATTGTCCCCCTTTATCAATAGGATAAACTACCAAAATAAAGTTATAGCTACCCAAAGTGAAAAGAATAGAGCGGAAAAGGATAAGCTGGAAAGTGTGTTTTTCAACATGAAGGAGGGGCTTATCGTATGCGACAGGGTAAAAACTGTGGTGCAGACCAACCTTGAGGCACAAAAGGTCTTTTCCATTGCAAAGGGAGACAGCTTTTCCGGTGTACTGCGAAATGCAGAGCTGAACAGGAGCCTGCAAAAAGCATTGGATGGGGTGACAGACCATGGCATTTTTCAGCACAACGGCAGAAGCTATCAGTACACTGTCAGCCCCAACCTTCAAGGGGAGGAGAACACCGGTGCGGTGCTGCTGGCGCTGGATGTGACGGAGCAGGCGGAAAATCAAAAGCTGAGAAGAGAATTTACCGCCAATGTGACCCACGAGTTAAAGACGCCGCTCACCAGTATTTTAGGGTACAGCCAGCTAATCACCAGCGGCATTGCAAAGCCGGAGGATATAGGCGGATTTGCCGGTATAATTGAAAAGAATGCACAGCAGCTATTGGGCTTGATTGAGGACATTATGGAGATTTCCTCACTGGAAGAAAGTAAAGGCGAGAGCCTTGACACCCAAGAGGTGTTTTTTACCGGAGTGATAAAGGAAATGGTAAAGGACATGGAGCCGAGCATAAATCAAAAGGGGCTAAAGGTGAAGGTAAACCTTGAAAAGGTTACACTACACGCCCATGCAAAGCACATGGGGGACATAGCTCGAAACTTAATTTCCAACGCCATCAAGTATAATAAACAGGGCGGCAGCGTGGACATCGTGCTAAAAAAGGCAGAGGGTAAAGTCATTTTTTCCGTGTCCGATACAGGGATAGGCATACCTAAAAGCGATATTAATAAGATTTTTGAAAGATTTTATGTGGTGGATAAATCACGCAACAAAACCGTCAGCAGCACAGGGCTAGGTCTTAGCATAGTAAAACACATAGCAATAAGCATGGGTGGGACGGTGGAGGTGGCATCGGTTCAAGGCAAGGGAAGTACCTTTACAGTGGTTCTGCCGGAAAACAATAAAGCTCTTTAAAAATGTTGGAATAAAGATATAAAAAAAGGCGTTGAGTTTTTTCTCAACGCCTTTTAACTGTAAAGTAGCTTAGTAGGACACTATTATTCCGCCGTTATTTGCGTAATAGCTGCACAGGGCACGAGTGTCCAAAATGGTCACATCCACGCAGCCGCCCAGCTCCTTTAAAAGATTTTTTATCATGTGAGCACCCTCGGCATTGTTGCAGTGGTTAATGTATATAGGCAGGTTGCTAAGCTGCTTTTTTTCCATCATTTGAGTAACCATATACTTGTAGGTGTTTTGAGCGCCACGCTGTTTAGATATCACCTGAATGTCGCCCTTAGAGGATTTTATGGCAACCGCTCGGATGTTTAAAGCGGCGGCAACCGCACCGACAAGGGGGTGCATCCTGCCATTTTTAATGAGGGTGCTATAGTTTTCAAGACAGAAGGTGAGTTGCATAGTGTTGTTGTACTGATCCAGCTCGTTGACAATTTCCTCAAAGGAAAGACCGGCACTGATAAGCTGATTTGCCTTTTTTGCCAGCAAAATCATGGTTCCGCTCACAGATTTGCTGTTTATAATGTGGATTTTGCTTGTGGGACACTTTTCAAAAAGCATACCCTTCGCAACAATTGCAGAGTTGTAAGAGCCGCTAAGCTCACTTGAAATAGTTATGGCGATGGTGTTTTCCGCCCTTTCAAACTGTTCTAGCCACTCAAAGGGAGAGGGACAGGAGGAGGAGGAAACACCTTTATTTTGGGACATTGCTGCCATCATTTTTTTGATGTCCAGAGTTTCATCATCCACAAAGGTTTCCTCGCCCAATAGAATTTTTAAAGGGGCAATGCCAAAGCGAGTGTCCTTTGACATACCATCAAGGGACAAAATATCGCAGGATGAGTCGCAAATTATATTCCATTTTGTCATAATATTATTCCTCCTCAGAGTGACTTATTCTATAGGAAAGTGCCATCAAGCTGTCACGCAGATGTACGTTTTCCACAACAAGAGATGGGTCATAAACGCTAAAATCATAGTGGCTGTAGTTCCAAATGCCCTTGACCCCCGTTTGGGTTATAACCTTCGCTAATCGTTCGGCGGCGTCTCGGGGAACGCAAACAATAATTAAATCCGGCTTATTATTCTTACAAAAGGGGATGATATCATCGGTATTTCTGATTTTAATTCCATGGAGAGCCTTGTCGATTATAGAGGGGTTGTTGTCAAAAATACCCACTAAATCTACTCCCTCGGCATCACGGATAACAAAGTTTGCAATGGTAGAGCCTAAGCTGCCCGCCCCCACAAGAATGGCTTTAATGTTGCTGTTTGGAAAGAGCAGATGTTCAATTTCTTTCTGCAAAAGTTCGATGCTATAGCCGATGCCCTGCTGTCCAAAGCCGCCAAAGCAGTTAAAATCTTGGCGCACTTGGCTTGGGGTAGAGCCCATAATCACAGCTAGTTGACTGGAGGAAACCCGTGTTGCACCGGACTCTTTTAATTCGTTTATATACCGGTAGTACCGTGGCAAGCGGCGAATAACGGGCAAAGACGCTTTTAAATTTGGCATAAAATTACCACCTTTTTAATTTTAATTTTTATTTATAATAATGTAAACTTAATTTATATACATATTATATTAGCTTATTAAAACTTTGTCAAATTTTTTAACAAGTCTATTTTGTCATAAAAGGTAGGGTGCAGCACATACTAAATAAAATAGTCAAAAGACAGATAAAATTTAGAGGGGGCACACAGAATATGAGACAGGAAACAGAGACAGAAAATGAGGATAGAAGCGAGGGGCAGCAAGCGCAAAACAATTGCTATAACAATGGTATGATACAAAAAACAAAAGGTAAACATCCAATACATTGTTTGACAATAATCGGGCAGGTGGAGGGGCATTTTGAGGCAAATTCTCAAACTAAAACCACAAAATATGAGCACGTTATACCACAGCTTATCGCCGTGGAGGAGGACCCCGAGATTGAGGGGCTATTAATTATTTTAAATACCGTGGGTGGGGACGTAGAGGCAGGGCTTGCCATCTCCGAGCTTATCTGCGGCATGACAAAGCCAACTGCCAGCATTGTGCTAGGGGGAGGGCACTCCATAGGAATACCCTTAGCGGTGGCGGCAGACCGCTCCTTTATAGTGCCTACAGCCACCATGACGATACA
>JAVWUR010000036.1:0-17616 GCA_036667055.1 Oscillospiraceae bacterium | reverse complement strand
GTCGATTTCCATTGCGCCATTTTGCTTTTTATAAGCCGCAAAGGTCAAGGTGTCATCTGCATTTGCCTGCACCTGAACTCGGTCTGTACCAAATGTGGCAGACAGCTTTTTATTCATATCCTGTGCGAAATTTTCCGCCGTATCATAGCGCATAGTATCGTCAAATACTATGTTCCTTGTGACACCATTTAGGTTAAAGGACATGGACTTGCCCTTTAAAGTCTCGCCAAAATTCAATTTTGTTTCAAATTTTTTGGGGTCGATAACCTCGCCCACAATGGGGGCATCCTTTTTTACCGTAGCGCCGGTTTTAAAGCCTAGCGAGTCAATCAGCCCTTTGCTTGCGCCTATAATTGCTAACTCGCCCGTTTCAGCTTCTCCGGGCAGCGTCGGCTTTGCCGCCAGATTAAACTTGTTATCTGCACTTATAGTCATTTCGAACTTGTCGCCGAGGTTTTTGCCCTCGCCGATGTCCACCGCCGCCATAGCCGTGTTCACCGCCGCTGCCAGTTGTCTTGACTTTTCCTCGTCCGTTGCTCCTTGGGTAAATTTAAAATCTTTAAGCTTAACCTCAAGAATTTTTCCCCCATAAGTAACATTTAACGAGGTGTCTGTAAGATTATTAGTGACCTTGCCGTCCTTAGAAAAATCAATCTTTCCGGTGTTGATTTTGTTGGGCGACACGGTTTTATCGCTGACCATGGAGGAGGTCGTTGAGGTCTTGTTTATCCCCACAATGGAAAATTTACCCGCTGTGCTGGAGGAGCCTGTGACACTCACATATTTCCCAAAATCTCCGTTCACCTTTGCGGTAGAGCCTTGGAAAAACTTTGCAGAATATACGCTTGTTGAGGACGCCAAGGACAGATATTTATTGCTGAATTCATTCATAGCCCCCGATATTCCTTGATATGCGCTGGTCCTCCAGGTTATCTTTTGCTTGTCCTGCAACAGCTTTGTTATTCTAGTGGTGGTTCCGGCGGTCATCCCCTTGACAATCCCCTCTGTATCAAGACCGCTCATCAGCCCGTTCATACCTTTTCTTGCCGTTTGATAAGCACTCATACTGTTCATAATTTACGCTCCTTTCCTTGGTTTTTCGCCTTTATTTGCACAAAAGCGAGTCTATCACATCCACAAGATGTGCAATTTCCGGCTTGGTAAGCTGCTCGTCTGCGCCTACCTCCTTGCCTTTTTTATACATTTCCGGATTAATTAATGATGAGAATATAACTACCGGTATATTTCTTAATATTTTATCGTCCTTGATTAGCTTTGTAAGACGGTGTCCGTCCATCTTTGGCATCTCTATGTCGGTTATGACACACGCCACCTTGCTCAAAACGTCCCCTGAATTGCGCTGCATCTGCAAATAGTCCCATGCCTCCTGTCCATTATCGCACTTTTCAACATTGGCATAGCCTGCCTTGTGCAGACATTCCACTATAAGCTTGGACAGCAAAACCGAGTCCTCCGCTATGACAATTGGCTTGTCGCTAGCTTTTCTTGCGCCCATTCTCTCAATTTCCGCCACTTGGATGGTGGTTTCCGGTGAGATTTCAGCGATGATTTTTTCAAAATCCAAAATCGTTATCAGCCGCCCTTGACACTCTGCAATGCCTGTTGCAACCCCGTCAGAACCGCCGTATATTGTTTTGTCCGGTTTTTGGATATCGCTCCAGCGTATGCGGTCGATACCCACCACCGTGTGCACTCGGAATGCAACGTGTACTTTATTGAAATTGGTAACGATGAACAAATCCTTGCCGTTTTCATCACTTGGCTTAGAACCTAAGTACTGCGGCAGGTCAATGACTGTGATAACTATATCACGAAGCTTGAAAACCCCTTCCACCACTGGGTTGGAGTGAGGCATTTTTTTTACCGGTGAGGGCATTATAATCTCTCGGATTTTTGCCACGTTTACACCAAAAGTGTTGCCGTCAATGGTGAATTCCATAAGCTCCATTTCATTTGTTCCGGTTTCTAAAAGTATCTCGTTCTTCTTTTGTGCACTCATATTTTTATCCCCATCCTCTTAATTTTTATCACAAAGTGATATTATATATGTATTATTATATCACTTTTGACGGTAGCGTGTATATACTAAGTAGCTGTTTTATGCAATATGTCAATCTTTTTTAACTTTTTTCAGCAGGTTTTTGAGAATTTCGGGATTTGCTGACTCCTGCGCCGACTCTTGGTTAATTTCTTTTAATTCCTTTAGCTCTTTTCTCAATATTTTTATCTCTCTTGGTGCATCTATGGTCACCTTCACACGTTCAAAGCCTATGTCGGAAATAGTGACCTCAATGTCATCTCCAATGAAAAATGATTCTCCTGTTTTCCTTGATAAAGTCAACATTTTATTGCCTACCCTTCCTTTGTGATAACAGGATATCTCATGGTATATCGCTCATCCTCGACTATCAATTGTGCCGCTGTTCCGCTTTTAGGGTTTATGACAATGGGGCTTTTAAGGTTTACCGTAACGTCGCCGTTTTCTTTAATAACCGCTATGACATACACAAGCAGCTCATCATTTTTTGCAGCTCCTATAAGCTTAAAATCTTCCTCACTTATCTTTGGCTCATAGCTTGGCAATATGTAGTATGGATTAAATAATATAAAGGAAAGCTCGGGTGTCTGTGCGCTTTGCAAGCATAGCATCCCGTCATTGTCCTCCTCAAAATGTACCAAAAAATACTCCTTTTGAGTCTCAAAGCCATATATTGCACCGTTAAAGGTCAAGATTTTTTCCTTTGGTATCTCGACCTCGCCAAAATATTTTGTATCATAACGCATATCATCACCCTTTTCATCCTAAGTTGTTATGCCTTCACATCCAAAGGCTCATAGTTTGGGTCTGCCGAGCGTGGCACATATATTGGCCCACCTATATACTCAAATATAACCTTGTTATATTCCTTTATGCTGACCTCAATATTCCCCGGAATAAATTCAAATTCTTGGTTGTTTACCTTCCAATCAAAATTGAGCCTATCCATCTCATATTGGATGGATAAATCCGCTGGCTGCCAATTTATATTCGGACCTGTGGAGGGCACAAATTTAATGTTGAAGTCCTTCATTCCCGTGTTAAATCTGCTTGCGGCAATCTCTTTTATGGGATTTTGATTGAGGTGAATATCTAAAAGCATATTGCCCTCGTCCATCAATCGGGCTGTGGCTTCATATGCCGCCGTATGCCCTTCTTCAGCATATTCCTTTATGGACTGTGCTGTTGTGGGAAATACCGAGGTGCTGGCTTCAAAGGTATCCATATTTAATTTTATTGGCTGGCTGCGTATGGTAAGCCCACGCTGATCCCTCGAGAACTCCAAGTCCACATTTTGAGCCTTCATCTGAATTTGTGCGCTTTTAGACCTCATTTCAATGGAGATTGGCACCGATTCAATTCTAAGTAACTGCTTCATAATTATCACCCTTTAAAATTTATTTTAAGTTATTTCATAAAGTCAATAAAAGACGGTGAGAGTATATTCATGCCCATCTGCAAGGTGGCACGGTATACATAATCCTGCATTTTAAATTCCGTAATTGCCTTTGCCGAGTCCACGTATTCTAGGGAGTCAATGGATTTTGTAAAGTTAAAATCCACCTCGTCCAAGCGTTTCTCTGTGTAGTTTAGGAACATGGTATTGCTGCCCATTTTGGTTATGTCGATTATCACGCCGTTTCTCTGCTTGTCAAACTTCGTGTTAAGCTTTTCCACCCTAGCCATGCTGTATACCCCCTCGGGCTGGTCGAGGGCATTGGCAATCTCGCCTATCAAGGTGACTAAGTTTTTGGAATCTCCATCTGCATCTGTGCCAAAGCCCAAAAACTTAATTCCCGGTATCGCCTTGTTAAAAGCGGAGTTTTGGTCTATATTTCCGGTGCCGGTAGTGGCCATGCCAAACCCTAAATCTATGAATATCTGTTCCTCGGACATCGCCTTTAGCTTTGCTATGTCATCGGGCTTTTTGCTGTTTACATCTATCCCTCGGTAGCTTAACACGCCCTTATCATCTATTGCAAAGGGTGGTTTTTTGTTGCCTGTGCCGCCAAAAATATATTGGTCTGACACCGTCACATTCATATCCATAACCATTGTCTTTTGCATTTCACGGAGCTTCTCCGCCAAGATTTTTCGCTCGTCGGCGCTTTGTGTGCCATTTATAGCGGTGAGAATGTCCACATGAGCATCCTCTGACATTCTGGACACCTGCATCATGCTGCTTTCATAGGAGGTGAAAAGCTCCTGTGTATCCTTTAAATTTCGCACATAGTCATCATTTTTCAAAAATTCTCTGCGTGTTTTGTACGCCCGAACAGCACTGGATGGGTCCTCCGACGCCTTTTGGTATTTTCTTCCGGTGGTGACTCTTGTGCCTGCTATATCCATTCCACGCATGACATTATTCAGCCTGCCTGTATATTGACGCATCATTGTACTCGTTGTAATTCTCATATTATCTTGCCCTCCTTGCCATTATTTTTATCTGCCTATCACGCCCATGTTGTTGATTATTGTCCCTATCGCCTCATCCAAGGTTGTCATGAGCCTTGCCGCTGCGTTGTAAGATTTTTGATATTGCAGCAAGCTTATGCCCTCCTCGTCAAGGGACACTGCGGATATTGCATCTCTCTGTGCGCTTATTCCATCCACCACGCCCAAGAAATTTTTCAGCTTTGTGCCGGTAGATTTTGCCTCTAAGGCTAGTACGTTGCCCGTCTGCGACAGCATCTCTTGGAATGTTCCGTTGAACAATTTGATGTCATTTCCGGCTGTATCTTTCCCTTTAAAATCAAGCTTTTTCGAGAACAATGCAATCATTTTCAAAACATTTCCGTTGGCTGCTGTGGCATCGTTTGCCAGCTCCGCTTCTTCCTTTGTGCAGGCGACGATCCCATACTCGTTGTTTGCCCAGCCCGATGAAATTTTAATGTTCCCCGCTGTTATTCCGTCCTTTGGGTCTGCCGGTGGCACCGCATCTTTGTTGGTGAAAAGCGGCCCGCCCACAACCAAGAACTCAGGGCCCGTTGATGGGTCACCCGCAACATATTTGTCATTTTTTATCGATTCATTTAGCTTGTTCATCTCCGTTGCAAAGGTGACTGCCAAATTGTCAAGCATACCTTCATAATAACCAACACCTCTGGTATTTACCCCTGCTCCATCGAACTCTCCGGACTTATTGAGCATATCGAGATATCCCTTAAAGTTGCCCGTTGGAATTTCCGAGGTCACATCCGTTAGCTTGCCGTCGGGGCTTGTAATGAAAATCTCATACTGCCCATCCCCATTCTTTTTGGCACTAAAGGGACGCACCCCCTCTTTGGGATCCAAAATCGTAGTAGGGTTACCGGCGTTGTCCACAAGATTTATTGTGGTTTCTTCATAGGATAATCCAGGAGATACCGTTACATTTGTGGTCTTTACATCTATCTTTACATACTGTGAAAGCTCGTCTATAAGCGCATTTTTCTGGTCTAACAGCTCCAGCGCCGGCGCACCGTTAAGCTGCTCCTTCCTAATGCTTGCATTAACCTCTTTCAATCCACTAAGCAGGTCATTAACCTTTGGAATGGCAATGTTTTCAAGGTTGTACTCCTGCTCTTTTCTCGTGGCGTCCAGCTTGTCGGAAAACTGGTTAAACAGCTTTGTCAATAGCTCGGCGGACGTCTTTACAATGCCGTCAAATTCTGAGTTGCCGGTTTTACTGGACAGGGTTTGCAGCTGCTTTATCAAATCGCTCATCTGACTTGAAAGACCGTCCATGGTAGTCTCGTCGAACACCGTCTCCAAGTCCTCCAGCACCGACAGGGTGGCATCCAGCTCCCCCACCTTGGGCGCTTCCTTTCTAAACCTTATGTCCAAAAAGGGATCCCTTGCCTGACTCAGTGTGGACATCTCCACGCCCTGACCTACATTCATGTCCGTTGAACTGCCATACAGCCCACCCTTTGAGGATGCCACGCTGTAACGATCCACCCGCTGCCTTGTGTAGCCGGCAGTGCCTAAGTTGGATATATTTTGACCTACCGTATCAAGAGACTTTTGGTTTATCGCCAGTGCTCTTGATGCTGTTGTAAATGAGTAAAATGTAGAACGTAACATTTGTTTTCCTCCGATTTCATTTATACCTTTGTTGGCTTAAACCCATCCGCTTGCTTTGCTGCGTCTGCTCCGGATTTGTCGTATATGGCGTTGGCTGTGTTATTTTCCAGTCTTTCCAGTATCATCTTTATGCTGTGCAATCTCAATTCCACCTGCGCTTTTACCACTTCGCTTAAATTGGTGTACTCATCAAGCTTTTCCTTTAAAAGGAAATACACCTTTGCCAGCTCCTCCTCGTTCTCACTTTGGGGGCTATTTACAATGTCCTTAAACTGCTGCGCATTTAGTCCTGCCTGTGCCATGGCAGCTTCTCTTGACTTTTCCAGCCCTCGCACCTTCATTGAAAAAGCTTGCTCCTGTTTCATAATATCTTCCAGCTTTGTCACATCATTTTGGTTTATAGCCTCTATCTTGCTTTGAAGGATGGCGGCAAACTCTGCAAAAAAGTTTATCATATCCTCCATTATTGATTGAATTTTATTATATTTATTCATATTTTGCTATAACCTTCCCTTTAAATTTCTACCGCAAGCCTATCATCATTTTCCTGACAATTTCCTCGCTGTTTATGGCATAATCTCCCTTTAAAATATCCCCTTGAATGTTGTGAAGCCTTTGGCTATCAGCCCCTAGCTTTATTTCATTGCTGACTTTTGAGGCTAAATTCGCCGCAAACTCCGACATATTGACGGGCATTTCTTGGGCTTTGTCAATGATTATCTTATCAAATTTTTGTTCCTGTGCCTTTTTTGGTGCCTGTGCAGCCTGCTTTTTAGATGTTATTTTATTTTCCAATCCAAGGGCTTGTGTTAAGTTACTGTTTATCTTCATAATTATTTCGGTATAAGTCGGACGTAGCCTATCCCCTGTACCGTACCACCTTTCCATGTTAGTAAGCTGCAACATAATTGCGCTTTACGCTTTGCTATAATATTATTACTCTATTATAGTTAATCGACAAAACCAACAAAAACTTTAGTGTATTTTGGAATTAACACTAAAGTTTTTGCATGGGATTAGAATTTACGTCTTTATGTCTGCCGTCCTCCCATAAAGCTTATGCCGTCTCTACTCCCATCTTATGATGATATCGTCACCGTCTCTAACCACGTCTGTGTAGGATGCGGGAAGGGAATTTATACTAAGCACCAAGTTTTCCCCTGGAGCTTCGTTTGTTATATTTATATAATTGAGCATATTTACAAAGAGCACACTGCCGTCACTCTCCGTTTTAACTCTGGTAGGTATGTTGTTTATCTTAACAAAAATGTAGCCCTTTTCCCGTGGTTGATGGACAACATCACTAGCGCCGCTGTCCCCCTGTGACCTCTGGGTCTGCAACGGGTCATCCTGTCCAATTGCGTTCTCCTTTGAGGTATGCTCCAACTCCACGTTATCCTCATAGCTTGTCTTTATAAAGTTTATCTCCGCTATCCTCTGGGTATCTACATCTTTTTTTGTATCATCGCCAACCTCGCTATCATTCCCTTGGGCGATTGTTTGCTCACCGCCAACCTTGTTATCGTTTAGCTTGGCGCTTTTTTGCTCATCGCTGACCTCGCTATCGTTTACCTTAACACTTGTCTGCTCGCCGCCGGATTTATCGGACTGCTCCCTCTCCATTTGCAAAGCTTTCGCCCCACTGTCCTCGGATTTCTCCTCTGAATTGTGGTAGACATAAGCATTGCGTTTTCTCGCTGCACTTTGTGGGGTAAGCTTGATGTGTACCGCTACTTTTTTCTGTGTCGGCGGACAAGCTTCCCTCTCGGTGGTTAATTTAGACTGTTCTATTTTTGGCTCTTGGCTCGGTATTCGACTCTGCTCTTGGCTCGGTATTCGACTCTGCTCTTGGCTCGGTATTCGGCTCTGCTCTTGGCTCTGTTCTTGGCTCTGCCCTTGAGCTTGCCCTTTAGACTGTTCCATGTCTGATTGTTGGCTCTGCTCCTGTGCGCTCATGTCAACCGCAAGATATTCCACGCTGTCCCCTTGGGTCAAAATGTCCTTTGTCTGGGCATCCACCCCATTGATAGCAAAAATTTTGCCTTTTGGAGAAACTTGCGCCTTGGCACAAAGGTCACCCACTGTATCTTTCACACTGGTCGTCACCACATCATCATTGCATATTCTGTAGCTCTCCTCCACCCTTTTGCCATTCACCTTGATTTCCACAGGAAGGGTGTAGCTTTCTCCTTTTAGTGTAACACTAATCGGCTCTATGGTTTTCAGTATATCTCCCGCTGTGACGCTCTCCTTTTCCGACATCTTTGCCGGAACCACCACAAGTGCATCCCCTCGTGTTAGCATTGAGTCTATGGAGGCAAGCTTTCCATTTATGGTTATCTCCCCCGAGGTATACTCCTGCCTAAAGGTGTATTTTTTGCCGTCCACCGTGTAGTTGATGGGTCTTTGGGGCACTCCAATTAAAGCGGTGGGCTTTATCCCTGCAAGGAGAATTGCCTCCATCACCTTAATTTCCCCTTGGCGCAGCAGCATAATTTTACTGCCGTTCACCGTTATTGCGAAAAAATCCGCCCCTGTGCGCTCGGAAATTATAGCTCCTATTCCTATTGGCGTAACAAATTCTGGGCTTTGCAGCTTGTCACTGCACAGCTTAACATACTTAAAGCCCTGTCTGCCACCCACCGTCACTCTGTGCTGAGGCAGCTTCAAGTTTTGGGCAATCCCCTCACACAGACCAGGCACTTGGCTGCCGCCGCCCACGATAAACACCGCCACTGGGCTTGTGGCATTGACCTCTAAAATCCGCTGTGATATAGTCTGCGCTAAGCCGAAAATAGGCTCCTGTAGCGTCTCCTGTAGCTCCGCTTTGCTCAGGATATTTTCAAACCCCAGCACATCGGTAAACACTGTAGACTCCCCTTTTTCGCCCAATGACATCTTGATTTTTTCCGCTTCATCAAAGTCCACAAGATAGGTCTGCATCAATTTTTCCGTCAGCTCATCCCCTGCTACTGTAACCATATCATAAGCGGATATTCCGCCGTTGCGGCAGATGGCAATGTCGGAGGTTCCGGCTCCGATATCTACTAGAGCTATATTTAAAAGCCGAATATCCTTTGGCACAATAACGTGTATTGCCGCCATAGGCTCCAGTGTTAAATTTTCCACCTCCAGCCCATTTAGGGTCATTGTGGCATACAGCCCCTCCACCACGTTATGGGGTAGAAATGCCGCAATTACCTCAAGGGTTATCTGGTTGCCCTTGTGCCCCACAAGGTTGGACATATCATAATCGTCCAGTGCGCTGCGCACCACGCTATATCCCACACAGTGAAATTTTTTATTGCCCTCGTCCTGCTCTGCAAACTCCTCCATGGCTCTGCTAAGTGCTGAATATTCCGCACCCTGCATCAGCTTTTTGCTTATCTCGTCAGCTGGGTCAACCGTTTGATTATATGTAATTTTTATGGTTTTAAGGGAGCGTCCGGCAGCGGCGATGGAAACCTTTTCAAACTTCACATTCAGCCGTTCCTCCAGTGTCCTTTTCACCTCGTCAATCACCTTTGCCACAAGGCTGATATCCTCTATCTGCCCATCTCGCATAGCTCTCTTGGCGTGAAAACGCTGCTCGTAATCCACCACCTCAAACCCATCCTCCGTCATAGTGCCCACCACCCCAACAACGGAGCGTGTGCCGATGTCCAGAGCAAAAATCAAATTCTTTTCCTTTGCACTAACTATATTTTCCATAAAACAATAAAATCCCCTTTTGTACCACAGCCGCCCGACATAACTTTTTTGGGGCGAGCTTACATTTATTAAAACGGCTGCCTAAAACCCTTTAGACAGCCATTTGATTTTGTATTTATCGGGTATTAAGATGCTTTAAAAGCACCTTGGAAATGTCCTCACAGGATGCCTGTGTTGTGACACCGCCGATATTAAAAGCGACCATAGGCATACCATAAACCACGCAGGACTCCTTGTCCTGACCTATGGTGTATGCACCTTTTTTGCGCATGGACAGCAACCCCTTTGCGCCGTCCTGCCCCATACCTGTCATTATAATTCCCACGGCGTTTGCTCCGGCACATTCCGCAACCGACTCGAACATAACATCCACCGACGGTCTGTGTCCGCTGACCTTTTCCGCCTCAAAGCATTTGATGACAAAATCAGAGCCTATCTTTTGCACCTTTAACTGAAAATCACCCGGTGCTACATACACATTTCCCTTTGTTAATTTGTCCCCTGTTTTTGCTTCCTTTACATTCATGTTGCACAGGCGGTTAAGCCTTTGGGCATACATATCGGTAAACCCTGCTGGCATATGCTGTACCACAACAATGGGGGGGATGTTTGCCGGCAAATCCTTCAGCACCGCAAGCGTTGCTTCTGTGCCTCCGGTAGATGCCCCCAAGGCAATAATCATAGAATTGTTAAGCGCTGTCTCCCGAACTGTTCCTATAGGCGGAATGGGCTTTGTCTGTATAGGTGCCCGTGCCGCCGGTAGAGGTACAGTTGACCCTGTCGCTCTTGGGGCGGCAGAATTTTGCCCCTGAACTGCGGGTGGTGCTGGCTGTGTTTGCAGCCGTGTTCTAACCCTCGCCATAGATGCTATGTAAATTTTGGTAGACAGGTCACGAATAAAATTCTCTATATTGTTTTCGCTCATGCCCGGTTTTCTAACAAAATCCACCGCTCCGCTTGAAAGAGCATCAAAAACGCTTATATTAAGCGCACTTACCATAACCACCGGAACGCTGTATGTAGGCAAGAATTTCTTCAAAAACTCTATGCCGCTCATCTTTGGCAGTTCCACGTCCAGTGTCACCACATCGGGTGTTAGCTTTAATATTTTTTGCTCCGCATCAAAAGCGTCTACCGCATACCCTACCACATCAATGTTGTCCAGCTCTGAAAGCTTATCTATCAGCATTTTTCTAAATAGCATTGAGTCCTCAACTACCAATACTCTAATTTTCTTTTTTTCCATAGCTAATGGCCTTTCTTTTTTGCGTCGTCAGCCGTCGAGGCAAAAATACTATTTTTTATATGTTGCCGGCATTAAATAATTATACCTTGTTGTTGCTTTATTAAGCGTCTCGGAATGTCCTATTAACAGATATCCGCCGGGGTTTGTGGCGTCATAATATCTTTCCACTAGGGCGTCCTTCACAGGGGCGTCAAAATAAATCATAACATTTCTGCAAAATATAACGTCAAATTTTGTTTTAAAGGTTATTTTATCCATTAAATTAAAGGATTTAAAGATAACACTATTTTTAATTTTCGGTGCCACCGTGTAACCCCCCGGGGACTTAACAAAATATCTTGTCTTCCAAGTTTCCGGCACCTCTTTCAGCGACTCCTCCGGATATTCCCCCAGCATTGCAATGTTCAAAACTCTAGGAGAAATATCGGTGGCAAGCACCCTTATATCCCATTTATCCGCCTTCGCCCCAAAATATTCATGGAGCAAAATGGCAAGAGTATACGGCTCTTCACCTGTAGAACAGCCGGCGCTCCACACAGCAATGGATCTTTTTGCCGCATATTGCTTTTCCATCTGTGGCAAGATAACATCCTTAAAATAATCAAAATGGGCGTGCTCCCGCATAAAAAATGTGTAGTTTGTGGTAAGCTTGCTTATCATATTGTCAATGTCCTGGGGATTTTTCTTCATGAGCAAATCAATGTATTCCGTGTAGGTTTTACAACCTTTTTCCGCCAATGTGCTCTGCAAGCGACCCTCGATAAGGTGCTTTTTATTTATGAGATTTACTCCATAGTTTGACTCGACAAAATCTACCATCTTTTTAAATTCCGGTTGTGTGATGTTAATCATACGCTCCTGTCCATTAAAGTGCCCTTGAGCACCCATCCTTTCCTTGTTTTTGCAGCCCAGCCAGCAAAAGCATTTTATGGCTTTTAACAGATGACTGTTCAGCTTTAAAAAAGGCTATTTATCTGCCGTCCACTAGCTTGTCACAGTCTAGCAGCAGGTTTATTACCCCATCCACATTGGCAATTGCGCAGACCAATTCTTGATTAATGTTTGCCGGCGGAGGGGAAATTTGGTCGTCGTTAAGGTCGATAACTCTCGACACTCCGTCCACCAAAATACCGATAGATATTCCCTTTACCTCCAAAATTATAACACAGGTTTCGCTGGTTGGCTCCGCCTCGGGACGCCCCATCAATAGCCGAATATCAACTACCGGTGTCACCTGACCACGCAGGTTCATTATGCCCTTTATAAAGCTTGGCACCTTGGGCAGATATGTTATAGCATAGTTTGTTATTATCTCGTTGACATTTTCCACATCTATGGCATATTGCAGGTTGTCCGAAAAAAATGTCAGATGTTTTCTGGAGGTTTCCGCTATAATTTCTTGCTCGTCTACCTCTTCCTGTGCTGCGAACAATTCATTTGTCATATTAGTTTCCTTAACCTTTCCGGCGCTCACGCCTTGTAACTTCAAATTCTATTCTAATTTGAAAATGCCTCGTAAAGATTTTGAATGTCAAGTATTATACTTATGTTGCCGTTACCTAAAATTGTGCAGCCGCCAATACCGGAATTTTTAATGTCAAAATTGTTTACATATGCCGGCAAAGGCTTTACAACCACCTGCTGCTCCCCTAAAAGCTCATCTACAAACAAGCAATAGGACTTGTCACTTGCCTCTACCCATATAAGCATACCCTCGGAAATTTCCTTTTTAGCCCCCGGTATGCCATAGAAATCGTTAAGCCGAATTATCGGGTAGTATTCCTCCGCTTTATAGACCATCTCGTTTTTGTCCGAATCGTACACAATCTCCTCGGCGGTGACCTTAAAGGACTGCCTTATATTGTTAATTGGCACAGTGAAGGTGCTGTCTCCTACCGCTACCTCCATGCCGGAGGTAATCGCCAAGGTCAGCGGTATCTTAAAGGTTATCTGGGTGTACTGGTGTACCTCGCTGGCTATCGTCACCACGCCCCCAACCTTTTCTATATTCTTTTTAACCACGTCCATACCAACACCACGGCCGGAAAATTCCGTCACCTGCTCATTGGTAGAAAATCCTGGGTGCATTATTAACATGAGAATTTCTTTTTGTGTGTAATCCGCCTCGGGCTTTGTGAGTATTCCGGCAGTTTTTGCCTTTGCCAGCAGCTTCTCTGGGTCAAGCCCTCTGCCATCGTCCGTTATTGTTATCACCACCACACCGCCTGTGTGCTCGGCGGCTAGGGTAATTTTGCCCTGCTCAGGCTTGCCATACGCCACACGGTCGGCTGGGTCTGTCTCGATGCCATGATCCATTGAGTTTCTCACCACGTGCATAATCGGGTCGCCGATGGTGTCCACAATGGTCTTGTCCATCTCCGTCTCCTCGCCGATTATTTCAAGCTCCACATCCTTGTTAAGCTTTTTCGTCATATCACGAACAATTCTGTTCATCTTTTGGAATACCCCTGAAACAGGAATCATTCTAACGGACATCACAATAGTCTGCAACTCGTCGGTAAGCTTGCGCAGCTGACGTGCAGATTTTGTAAAGTTATCCAATTTCAGCCCCTTGATATCGGGTGAGGAGGTCACCATGGACTCGGTTATAACAATTTCCCCCACTATATCCATAAGCTTGTCAAGCTTTGACAGGTTGACGCTTATAAGGCTCTGCTTTGCCCCGCCGGGATGGTTTGGATTTAACTGCTCTGCAACCGCTTTCGCTGCGGCGGCAGGCGCCATTTGTGCCGGTGGGCTTTGTTCCTTTGGCTTTTGTGCCGCTGACTCTGTCGGCTCAACCGCCTTTTCCTCTTTTTGTACCGGTGGCGGATTGTCAATCACTTCATAGGTCTTTATGTTAAGGGAGTTTTTCACCACTCCAAGCCCCTTGTTCAGCTCCGTTTCATTTGGAAAGTTCACAACAAAACCATCCGCCACAATTATACTTGCGGTGGAGGGGTCTGTCTCAACATTTGGGGGATAGTATGTAAAGTCCTCGCAAACATCCTTCATGGTGTCTATGAGCATAAAGGAGCGCAAGTTTTCCATTCCGCAGCCCTCCTCGAAAAACACCTTTACCGAATACCCTGTGTCCCCTTTAGTATTGTCTGGTTTTTCCGTCTCTGGCTTTGTCTGTACATCCTTAGCAGCTGCGCTGTCCTTTGTTTCCTGCGCCACGCCCTCCGCTGCATTTTTTACAATCTGCACAAAGTTCAGTATTTTTGTTTGAAACGCCTCAATATTTACAGTAAGTGGCTCATTATTTTGGATTTTTTCCACCTCGGACTTCAAAAAGTCGCTGGAGGTGAACATCAACTCAAACAGACCATCACGATAGCTGTCCTTCATGCCATCCTGTCTGATGATAAAGAAAAGGTCCTCAACTTTGTGTGCTATTGTCATAACTGACTCAAACTGCATCATGGCAGATGAACCTTTTATTGTATGCATTATTCTGAAAATTTCGTTGATGTTTTCTTCCGTAAAATCTCCGATTTTTTCTGCATTCAACAATATTTCATCAAGCTGTTCCAATAATGTGTTTGTCTCGAAAAGATACATATCGAGCATTGATTCCATATTTTTATCCATAAATAAGCTCCATTCCTCTTTATTTTTTTATTGTTATTGCAAATTTGTATACATACAAAAGTGGTGATTTTTGTTTACACCTAACACAATTTTACATCTTAAAAGTCATTATACACCATAATTGAAAAAATTTCCACATATAATTGTGATTTTTTAACAATTAATGCAACTTTACCAACAATTGTTAAAATTTTTCAAAAATACAACATAAGGCATAGACATTTACACAAAATTATCTTATAATAATATAGATTAGGTTTAAGTATATATAATAAAGAGGAGAAATGCCAAAAAATGTCCGAAATTTTAAAGGTTACACAGCCGCTTGTGCGCCCGGACCAATCATCGTCGGTTAGACCACAGGCGCCTCAGACCCCAAATACAAATATCCACGGAATTGTCGACCCCACAAAGGTTGTACGACCCGACGGACAAAATATACAGGACAACTCCTCCCAGCAGCAGGGAGCACATCTCGCTTCCAATTTTGACAGTTTTCTCAAGGCTTTGCGGGACGTTCCCACCTTGAGCGAAACCTTTTCCGAGCTGATTTTTTCAAAGCTTGGGAATGTTGTCTCCTCGGGTATCGACACGGGCTTTGCTCAGGAGATATCCAAGTTTATGGAGCTTTTAAAGCTTGACGAAAGCCAGCTTTTAACCTTTGTGGAAAGCCAGCTTCAAACCTCGGCAAAGTTTACAGGCCCTGTGTTTGACTCGCTGCGCCTGCTCTTAGCGCAAACTAAAAGTGAGGACTTGAAAAATTCTATCTTGGAATTTCTTAAGGTTTTTGACAACGCCTCCGGTGCCAACCACACCATGAAAAACATTTTGGCAAATCTTGATAATATATTGGCGAAAATGCCTGCCTCCAAGCGTGAAAATCTGCAAAAGCTAATGGCTGAGCTGTCCGGTGCCCCCTCCCAAGGGGCAAACACCAAAAATCTCAGCATTTTAAAGGGCAAAATTATCCCATTTTTGTCCGATTATATCGGCTCTACGAAAGATTTTGGTGCCATCCGTGACGTGATAACCCGCCTAACTTTAAACCTAGTAGCCTACGAAAACGGCACTACGGAAAAGCTGCTTGACAGCTTGCAGCAGCTATTAAAAAACCCTGCCGTGGCAAAGCAGATGTCGGGGATATCCGCCAAGGAAATTGAAAATATTCTCTCGGGAGAAAAGTTTAAAAACGCCGACACCAAGATGATTGACTCTTTTATCAACGTTCTTGCACGAGGGATAAACGGCGACACCAAAGACCCGGCAAATAAAGAGTTTTTCCAAGACATTTTAAAATCCGTCCTTTTAAATAAAAGCGTTTATATGCCATTACAGCACGTTATCATACCGGCAAACATCAACGGAACCATGTTTTTTTCCGAGATGTGGGTTGACCCCGATGCCAATGACAACGCAAAAGAGGGGGGCACAGAGCCTGCCGCAAAGCTGCTCATAAAATTTGATATCCAGTCGGTGGGCTTTTTCGAAATGGTTATCCTGTGCCAAAAGGAAAACCAAAAGGATCGTATAGATATGCTTTTCTTTTGCCCCCAAAGCTTTGCCGCAAAATCGGCGGAAATTAAAAAGGCGCTCACCGCAATAATGCAAAAAAACGGATTGAACTGCGGCAGTATAACGGTGGAAAAAAGCCAAAAGCCCCTTGGGGTATCGGACGTTTTTCCTAAAATATACGAGAGAAAGGACACAATAAATGTCAAAGTATAGAGCCTCCGCCAGCAAAAAAGCTGTGGCGCTTAAATATGACAGCGGCGCTGCTGCCCCTGTTATTGTTGCCTCCGGTCTTGGCTATATGGCGGAAAAAATTGTGGAGGTTGCCACGGAAAACAACCTGCCCGTGTATGAAGATTCGTCCCTCGCCTCAATTCTAACCCAGATGGAGCTTGGCACCCCTGTGCCGGAAGAATTGTACCAAGCAATTGTTGAGATATATGTTTATGTCTTGAATGGCTGCAACCTTAACGAAATATTGAAATAGTATATTTCGATTATCTCTGCTGATTTTCAGCAAAA
The DNA here is from genome assembly GCA_036667055.1 of Oscillospiraceae bacterium. Taxonomy (GTDB): domain Bacteria; phylum Bacillota; class Clostridia; order Oscillospirales; family Ruminococcaceae; genus RGIG3102. Next base: position 910 of record JAVWUR010000036.1, on the reverse strand, counting down.
CTATATTTAACCACAGGAGAAATGTTTTAATGGCAAGACGAGAACCGGTCAAGGTCGTTGTTACCGATTTAGATGATGCTATGCTAGTTTGCGGCACACTGAACAAAATGCAGGGTGCTGCGGCAGTTGTGGATTTTGACTTTGACGATGATGACAATAAATATTACGATGGCAAAAGAAGCGAGGTAGTGGGCTATACCTCCCACTCCTCCGGCAAAAAAAGTGTGCTGTATGTAGGCAGACAGGTGCTCTTTAAAATTTTAGACAACCAGCGTGGGGTTTTGGTTTATCGTGGCATGATAACCTACACTCTATCTTCCCTTATACATATAGAAAACTTGGAGTTCCTCGAGAATATCCAGCGGCGCAACAACGTAAAGGTTAAGGTTCGTTTTAAAGCGGAGGTATACCCCATAACCGTGGTTGACCTTGGCTTTAACGATGAAATAACTAAGCACCTAGCGGAGAAAAAGGCGGTTTTATTCCGTGATATAAGCGCCGGCGGCTGCTGTTTTCAGTGCAAGACCGAGCTTAACCCCGAACAGCTTTACCAGTTTGAGTTTAACAAGGTGGCTCAACCCTTTGACTTGGCGTTTAAAATTTTGCGCTGTACCACCCTCACCCCCGGCAAGGAATGGGCTTTTGGCTGTCAGTTTCAGCGAATGACACCCCGAGAGGAAATGATGCTGCGCCAGTATGTTTTTAAAGAGCTTGCCGCATTAAAGAAAAAAGACTAGCCCTTTTAAGCGAATGTTTAAACAGTATTTTTTAAAATTAACATATACATATATGAATGGAGTTATCAATGGCACATATTATTGCTATCACTAATCAAAAAGGCGGAGTAGGCAAAACCACCACCGCCGGCAGCCTGGGGGTTGCCCTTGGAATGATGAAAAAAAAGGTGCTG
>JAVWUR010000035.1:0-17735 GCA_036667055.1 Oscillospiraceae bacterium | reverse complement strand
ATAACGATAAGTCACAGCGCTATTTTTAAATATAATATAATAATAGGGCTATGGTTTTACTGTAAACAATATTTTTGAAAACAATACCACTACAAGGATAAGCCGACAGATTACTAGTTTAAGGAGTGTTGCACCATGCTATCATTTGTGCGCATAGCACAGTTCCCCCGACATATGAATAGGCAGTAGAGCAATTGAATTTACGTGCAAGAAAATATATTTTAGCAGATAAACATATTTATGTATAAATGGTGCAGGGAGCGTATGTCCCCTTGTGTTTTTAAACTTTTTGTGATAAAATGTAGACAATGACGAAATCAAGTAAAAAAACAGATTGACTAGCGATAATGCGTTGCAAATTATATATAAAAATTTATGGACAAACAAAAATATAAGGGGGGAGAAACCATGCCAAGAAAAGCGAGGGTTGTTAGCAAAAGCGGAATATATCACGTTTTATTGCGCAGCTTTAATGGAGAAATTATATTTAAAGATGGGCAGGACACGGAAAAGTTTTTGGACGTACTGGAAAGCTACAAGGAAACTTGCGGCTTTAAAATCTATGCTTGGTGTATGCTGGCAGGGCATATTCATCTTTTGATGCAGACGGGGGATATGCCACTTGGCGATATCTTTAAAAGGGTTGGCGGAAAATTTGTGTACTGGTATAACCAGAAGTATTCAAGACAAGGCCCGCTGTTTCAAGACCGATACAAAAGCGAACCGGTGGAAAGCGACAAAAACTTTTTGATGGTTGTTCGCTTTATTCACCGAAATCCAATACATCATGAGCTGTGCGATAGTCCGGCAGAGTATTCGTTGTCCAGTTACAGCGCATATACTGATGGGGAGCAGGGGCTGGTGGACACAGAGTATCTCCTTTCCAAAATGACAAAAGTTCAGTTTATAAAGCTAGTCACCTCCGAAGGGCAGGACGAGGGTCTTGACATTGAAAGCCCTAAAAGGATGAATGACGAGCAGGTCAGAAAAATAGTGTATAAAATCAGCAAATGCCAGTCTCCCCAAGAGTTTTGCCAACTGCCGCAGATGAAAAGAGAAATTTTAATCAAAAAAATAAAGGATGAGGGCGTGTCCTTCCGTCAGTTGTCAAAGCATACAGGAGTAGGCATTGGAGTGATAAGAAGATGCTGCGACGACAAGAGCTTGATACCGGTAGTATTTGATAGACTATTAAAGAGAAATAAAAACACGTCGGTGGCATGGCTGACAAACGGCGTAAAAAAGCCTAAGTGAGTTAGCCACAACAAACTAACAGACAATGATAAAAAAAGAGGCATAATTAGTTGTAACTAACATATCTGATTATAGAGAAATAAGTAATTAGTCAGCACTAACAACTTTACAAGAAAGGAATAATTGCTGTAGGGGTGGTAATGAATAAAAAGAAACTTTTTAAAATATGTGGGCTGATAGCCATACTGTTAGTTGGCGGCGTTTTCTCCGCTTGCTCTAGCGCCGGAGCTATCTCGACCTACACGATACCGCTGACAGAGATGCCCAAAAATTTGGACGCACAGGTGGCGACCTCCCCACAGGAAATATTGGTGCTCACAAACATCTATGATGGGCTGTATGACTTTGTAGGCGGTGAGGCTGTGCCAAACCTTGCAAAAAGCTGTGCAGTGTCACAGGATGGCTTGGAGTACACCTTTATACTAAAGGAAACGAGCAGCTTTTACGCCAAGGGTGTTCCGGCAGTTCCTGTAAAAGCAAAGGATTTTATATTTTCCTTTACTAGAATACAAGACCCTAACACCCACTCGCCCTACTACGATGAGTTTAAAAATATAGTGGAAATGGAAGCACCGGATGACTACACGCTGAAAATTAAGCTGGCAAGGCGAGATGGAAATTTCCTTGATAAGCTGTGTATTCCGGCGGCATCCCCCTGCAATGAAGAATTTTTCAAATCCACACAGGGTGCATATGGCTTAGGGGTGAAGAACATTATGTCCAACGGCCCCTTTGCCGTTAACTATCTGGCAGATGATGACAGTTACGCCACCCTTGTGAGGGTTGTGGACAATAAAAATGCAATAGCTAGAATACGCCTTTCGCTAAATGATGGGGAAACAACGCCGGAAAAAATGTTTAAAGAGGACAGAATTAGCGGCTTTTTTGCCCAAGGCAAGCTCTCAGAAAATTTGGAGTGCAAAAAAGAAAGCTTTATGGGCACAAATGTCAATCTCATATTTAATATGGAAAAGCCGGAGTATAAAAATGAAAATATCCGCAAAGCCCTTGCCTACTACGCCTTTGGAATGGAGAATTCAGGGGCAAACCTTGCGGCGGTAAAGCAGAGCTATTCGGCTTTTACGGATACCCTATCCTTTTCAAACAAGGGGATAAATGAACAAATCACCTTAAAAAAGCCGGACTATCTGGGGCAAAACCCTAAAAATATATGTCAAGAGGGGCTAGGGGAGCTGGGGCAGACCAAGCTTACGGGCACAAAGGTTTTGCTGCCTAGCGACAGCCCGTATACAGTGATATTTGAAAATATAAATCAGCTATGGCAAAAGGAGCTGGGGCAGTTTTTCAGCTTGGAGCTTTTGCCGCAAAGTGAGATAACTAAGAGAATTGCAGCAGGGAATTTCGATATAGCCTTTTCTGACTACACCCCACAGATAAACAGCCCCTTTGTGGTGCTGGACGGCTACACACCCTACGATGCGGACATAGACTTTTACACAAAGGAAGCCTATAAAAATGCAGGGAGCCCAGAGATGCTAGTGGATATTGAGCAGTCACACAACCTACTGCTAAATCGGGCATATATTGTGCCTATGTGCAAAAATGAGTCCAATTATTGTTATAAAAAGTACTTTGAAAATGTGGTGATAAACCCATTTGGCAACATTATAAATCTTAAATATGCCACGGTAAAATAATCGGATAAAAAAATCTCTCACTGGGCACAATGCCGTGGTGAGAGATTTTCTGTCTATAAATCAAAACTCTTTTTTGTTCATAATCTTTATGCTGATAAGCACCGAGCCTACATACAGGGCAAGGGCAAGTACGATAACTCCTAAAACTAAAACAGTTGCATCAAGGCTCTCGATAAAAGCGGAAACAGGTTTGCCTATAGGCAAAGCGGCAAGTAAAGCGATTAGTAGTGTTGGAATAAAAAGAACCGCCAGCATATACAGCCGCCCTTTTTCGCTGCCGAATTTAAACATTATAGGCAGCAGCAACGCTTGGAAGATAAGCCCCATCATAATGTAGGCAATTGTTGTAAAAAGCCTTGTGACAAAGGTCATATCCTCGCCGCCAAAAGTTATGCACACAAAGATTAACATTCCACCGAAAAAGGATAACACTAGCCCCAAAAGATATTTTGAAAGCACCAAATGTGCCTTTGACAGGGGCATTGTCAGTGCGTATCGGCTAAAATTTGCCCGCTCATCGTAGGACAATGCGGTTATGGGTATCATTGAAAGAAATACGGCCATAAAGCCTGCCATAAAGTTATTATGGGTCACAATTCCTAAAAATGCGTAAAAAACAATCAATATGGCGTAGGTTTTTAAAGTGGATTTTAAAGTTAGAATATCCTTTAATAGTAAACCTTTCATCTATTTTCCCTCCTTGATGTAATAGAGCATAATATCCTCGATGGAGGCTTTGTCCAAAATGAAATTATCCCCCATCCGCTCCCTCAGCACCAGAGCGTCGGTGGCAAAGCTATTTTGCCGATAGCCAATGACACAGTCACGGTCAAGCTGTGCAAAATCATCATTTTTACAGCGAAGCAGGGCATATTTCTCCATAATATCATCCTTTGTCTGGCTGAAAACAATCTCGCCGTTTTTTATAAAGGTGATGTAGTCGCAAACCTTTTCAAGGTCGCTGGTTATGTGGCTGGACAGCAGCACAGAATGTTCCTCGTCTTGGACAAACTCCAAAAGTATATCCAAAATTTCGTCACGGACAATGGGGTCAAGCCCACTGGTGGCTTCATCTAATATTAAAAGCTTTGCATTGTGGCACAGTGCGACAGCGATGGAAAGCTTCATCTTCATCCCCTTGGAATACTCTTTTATCTTTCTCAGCGGCGGAATGGCAAACTGCTTTGTCAGGGCTTCAAATTTTTCGCCATCCCAATTGCTGTAGATGTTTTGCAGAATTTTGGAAATATCCTTGCGGCTTAGAGTCTCGCTAAAGCAACATTCGTCCAGCACCACCCCGATATCCGCCTTGTCCTGCATAGATAGGCTGGTGTGCTCCTTTCCAAGGACAAAAATTTCTCCGCTATCCTTTTTTATAAGATTTAAAATTGCATTTATCGTGGTACTTTTGCCGGCACCGTTAGCACCGATAAATCCCATTATATAGCCCTTTGGCAGGGTGATATTTACATCTTTCAGTGCGAAATCTCCAAAGCTTTTGTTAAGCCCTTTAATTTCAATTGCGTTTTCCATAGATTAATCTCCTTTGTATAATAACTTTAGCATCTCTAAAACCTCTGCCTGTGAAATCCCACAGGTTTTTGACAAGCCTATCGCCCGTGACAACAACCCTTCCACCTCTTTTAAATGTTCTTCCTTTAAAATTTCAAGGTTTTTTGAGGCAACAAAGCTGCCCTTGCCCGCCACCGTGCAGATGAAACCGTCACGCTCCAGCTCCTCATATGCCCTTTTTGTAGTGATAAGGCTTATTCGCAGCTCCTTTGCCAGCATCCTCATAGAGGGCAGACAGTCGCCTTCCTTCAGCTTATCCTGCATAATCAGCCCCTTTATTTGATTTTCAATCTGGGCATAGATTGGGTCGGGGGACGAGTTGTGTATTAGTATATCCACTTAACCACCTCACTTGTATACTGTGTATATTCAGTATACACAATAATTACAGATTGTCAAGACTTTGAGCCAAAAAAAATTAAATTTTAATTAAGTGTTTATTTATTGGGCAAAATGCAATATAATAGTAGTATTAATAGGAAGAAAGCAATAAGAGGTAACAACCATGAGTATTTTGCAGGGAAAAAAGAAAATTCACTTTGTTGGAATAGGCGGCAGTGGGATGTTTCCCATTGTACAAATTTTATTTGGCAAGGGTTATACAATAACGGGCAGTGACGTCAACGAGGGCGATATTATAAATTACGAGCGAGATATGGGGATAAAGGTGACGCTGCCTCACGACCCAAAATGCGTGGAGGGGGCAGACCTTGTGGTGTACACCGCCGCCATCTTTAAGGACAACTGCGAGCTGGCACGGGCAAAGGAATTGGGAATACCCTGTGTGGAGAGAAGCGTTATGCTAGGTGAGGTGTGCAGGTTTTTCCCAAAGAGTATCTGCGTCAGCGGCACCCACGGCAAAACCACCACCACCAGCCTTATAAGCCAAATTATGCTTATGGCAGGCAAGGATCCGGCGTGTGTTATCGGCGGAAAGCTCCCGTTTATAAATGGCTATGGCAAGGATGGAACAGGGGAAAACATCGTGATAGAAGCCTGCGAATACAGCTATACATTTTTGCAGCTTGCACCCTATATGGCGATAGTTTTAAACATCGACCATGACCATCTGGAGTTTTTCAAAACCTTTGAAAATTTGCAAGGCTCCTTTAAAAAGTTTTGCGATTTAGCAACCGGATATGTGCTTATAAACGGTGATGACAAAAACACCACCGACGTGATAAAGGGGCTGGAGGTGCCAATAAAAACCTTTGGCATTGAGGAAAATTGCGATTATAAAGGGGTGAATATCCGCAAGGAGAGCAAGAGCTTTTACTCTTTTGATGTGCAGTATACAGGGCAGATAATATCCACAGTACATTTGAATATACCGGGCAGACACAACATATATAATGCCCTAGCCGCTTTTGCCGCAACCCATATGATGGGGGTTATGCCCAAGGATATCGAAAGGGGGATAACCGCTTTTGGAGGTGCAGGCAGACGCTTTGAAATTCTAGGCAAATTTAATGGGGTGACGGTGGCGGACGATTACGCCCACCATCCCGAGGAAATTTCCGCAACCCTAAAAGCCGCAAAGGATATGGGCTTTCGCAAGGTTTGGGCGGTGTTTCAGCCCTTTACCTACAGCCGAACCAAGCTGCTGCTTGATGATTTTGCCACGGCATTGCAGATTGCCGACAGGGTGGTTATGACAGAGATTATGGGGTCAAGAGAGGTCAACACCATCGGAATATACACAAAGGATTTAGCAGAAAAAATCCCCGACAGCGTGTGGTTTAACACCTTTGAAGAGGTGGTGGAATACTGCAAGGAAAACGCACAGGACGGCGATTTAGTTATAACCTTGGGGTGCGGAGACATATATAAAGCCGCAAAGCTGATGTTGAAATAGAAAAATAGAACAGGGCAAAACGGGATAAAGGTAATAAACAAAAAACATCCCTCATAAACTTTAAAAAGAAACTGTTGCAGCTTTTAAAGTAAGTGAGGGGTGTTTTTTATGGATTTAGAGCTTATAGCAAAGTATATCGAGCCACAGCTATTGATATTGGTGCCAACCTTATGGGGCATTGGTATGGCGGTGAAAAAAAGCAAGATAGACAATAGGTTTATCCCCATTATATTGCTGGTTGTTGCCTGCTTGATAAGCGGAATGCACCTATTGAGCACAAAGCAAGTTTTTGACACACGCAGCCTGTTTTCCTGTATGTTTGCAAGCATAACCCAAGGCTGTGTTATCTGGCTGTGTGCGTGGGTTACATACGAAAAATATTTGCATGACAAGGGAAAATAGCACTTTAGAAGATGCCATTTTAGCCAATAAATAATAGTAAACCCATGCTGTCACAGAGCAAATATTTAAGAGTATAGAATGGGGTGTCATTCTGTCCGGCCCACAAAAAAATATCCACGCCTATATGGCGTGGATAAAATTTATTTGATATAAAATTTTTAAATATAGATTTCGGTGTTACAGACCCGACGGCTCAATGGGCTGTATGTTGTGGGTGACCGTTAGCTTTCTTGAATGGTAGTTGGATTTAAAGTTGCGGGTTATGCGCTCCATAATTCCAATCCCATTTTCAAAATTTACGGCAGGCAACATAATTACATATTGGCTGGGGCTGCAACGACTAAAGATGTCTCCACGGCGCAGGGAGCGCTGAATGGAGGAAAAAAGCTGATCCATCGCCTTTTCACGCAGGCGGGTATCTAAAGGCTCATGGCAAGCGCTGGTTATAGACAAAAGCCCCATAAAAAAGCTGGTGCTTGTGCGGCTTAAAACTCGGGCATTGAAACGATAAATCTGTTTAAAAACTTCCAACTCACAATAAAAAGTATTTTGGGATTCGCCGGGACTTTCCATAAATTCTTCCTTTAAATCCATAATATCCACATTTGCAACCTTGGAGGATTTGCTTATTTCATTGTAAAACTGCCGCATACTGTCCGATAATTCCACTCCACGTTCACGGTAGAATAATTCTCGTGTGTGCTTATAGTAGTCTAGCGCCTGCTCCGTCATGTTGGTTTTATAGTAGCTAAGCATAATATATTTATGGGCGGTTTCCTCAAAGCGGTCAATGTAAATCGCCATTTTGGCAAGGGAAAGCATCTCGGAATACCTTTGTTCTACATTCAAAATTTCAAGCAGCTCATATGTCGCTTTAAAATAGATGTCATGAAATTTAGAGGATAGAGCAGTGGACCAGGGCTGGGGCGGCAGCATTGCCATAAAATCACCACGATAAAGCTTTACCGTGTCTACCAAGGCAAGCTTTTTTGCATCGGTGGAGCTAAGAGCCATTGCCTTGTCAAAATTCTCGCAAAATTCGTCGGTGTCAACCCAAAACTTTAAATTTGAATTGAGCTTGTAGGAACCTTTGTTTGTTACAACAAGCCCCTTGGCGTAAGGGAAATTATTAGCTTCTAAAACTCTGCGCAAACGATAGACTAAATTTTTAAGGGCACCGGAGAAGTTTGAAATTTCGTCCGGCCACAATATGGAGGCAAGTTCATCAGCAGAAATATTTTGTTCCCTATTTACAATAAGAAAGGAAAGCAAGGAGCAAAGCTGGCGGCTGAGGTCATCACCTGTGACAGTTACATTGTTGTTGCTGATGCTGAAATTGCCCAGCAAATTTATTTTAATTAAAGTGTCTGGCATAAAAATCACCGTCCTATTATAAAATATGATTAATATTATTGGCTGTCTTTCAGCGGCATAAGCCACTTATCTTTGGGGTTATTATAACATCAATAAATCTGTGTGGTACACAGATAAGCGGCACAAGCCGCTAGCCTTGGGGTTATTATAACATAGAAATTTTCAAATTCCAACTAAAAGAAAGTAAATAAGTAATGGTTATGGTAATTAATTGCAATGTTTGTTGAAAAAGATATATAAATCTGTTACAATATAATACAATAATTAAAATAATGGAGCTAAAATTATTAACAAAGCGGCAATTTGGTTTGAAAAATATAGAAGGAGCGAGGACGTTATGAGCAAGCTTTTAGAAAACCTTAGAGAACAGGGCGAGGATATACAGGGCGCAATGGAAAGATTTCTTGATGATGAAGAGCTGTACGAGCAGTGCTTTGAGTCGTTTTTAGAGGATAGGGCATTTGAACAACTGGCATCTTCACTGAAAAACCAAAGCTATGATGAGGCATTTGACTATGCGCATATGCTAAAGGGCGTTTCGGGCAACTTGGGTTTGACAACAATGTTTGAAATGCTGTCACAGATGGTGAGCCTTTACCGAGAAAAAAAATATAATGAGATGGCGCCCATTGCACAGAGCATTTTGGAGCACAGAACAAAGCTAGAGGAGCTGGTTCACGGATAGCTATACTGCAAAAGGCGGGATAAGCAAAACGCAGTAACCAGGGTAAGTGAGGAGATTATATAATGGAATTCAGTTTTATAGAGCTGTTAAAGGTGCTTTTCCTTGGGATTGTTGAGGGGATAACCGAGTGGCTGCCAATAAGCAGCACAGGGCATATGCTGTTGGTGGATGAGTTTTTAAAGCTCAACATGACCGACGAGTTTAAGGAGATGTTTTTTGTTGTAATTCAACTGGGAGCGATACTGGCGGTAGTGGTGCTCTTTTGGGGAAAAATGTTTCCCTTTCAGTTTAAGGACAAAGCAAAGTCTGTGGTGAGAAACGACATATTTTCCTTGTGGTTCAAGGTTGTAGTAGCCTGCATACCCGGTGCGGTGGTAACCATTTTGTTTGATGATTATATCGAGAAACATCTGCACACGCCGGTGGTAATAGCACTGGCACTGATTTTTTACGGCATAGTGTTCATCTGGGTGGAAAATAAAAACAAGCGGCGCAAGCCTACAATTCGCCGTCTGTCCGACATAACATATAAAACAGCATTGATAATAGGCTTGTTTCAGGTGCTGTCCATAATACCCGGCACCTCTCGCTCGGGGGCGACCATTATCGGCGCACTGCTCATTGGGGTATCGAGGACGGCAGCGGCGGAATTTACGTTTTTCCTCGCCGTTCCGGTGATGTTTGGGCTTAGCGCACTTAAAATATTAAAATTTGGTTTTGCCTTTACCGGCATTGAAATATTTACACTGCTGTTCGCCATGGCAGTCGCCTTTATCGTGTCGGCTTTCGTTATAAAATTCTTGATGACCTACATCAAAAAACATAATTTCAAGGTGTTTGGCTGGTACAGAATTATACTGGGCGTGGTTGTACTACTATATTTTGTGGTGATAAAAAGATTTATTATGTAAAAACATATCGCCAAATGAGATGGTGGAAAAGACACTCCACGGCGGGGCAAGCCACTGACAAGGGCAGCGGATGCACTCCGCATACCTTCACACAGCTTAACGATGCTTTGTGGAGCAGAGGGTAGGGACAACAAACGCACCATTGATATGGTATACCTTCACACAGCTTAACGATGCTTTGTGGAGGGTATCCCTAGGCTCTCACGGTACTTTGCCACGGTGCGCCGAGAGCATATAATACCGGATTTCTTTAAAATATCGCTTATTGCTTGGTCGCTCAAAGGCACTGCCTTGTCCTCCATAGCAATGAGCGATTTTATGCGTTCTTTTATAGTGTAAGCGCTTACCTCACTGCCGTCACAGGCGGCACAGCCACCGGAAAAAAGCTGTTTTAAAGGGAGTATTCCACGGCTGCACTGGAGATATTTGTCCTTGACTGCACGGGAGACGGTGGAGGTGTGCATGGAGATTTCAAGGGCGATGTCCTCCAATTTCAAGGGGTGAAGCTGACCGGTGGGCAGAAGAAAAAAGTCCTCCTGTCGCTTGACTATGGCGGTGCTAACCGCAAGCAGGGTGCTGCTGCGGCTCTCGATACACTGCTTTAGCCATTTTGCTTTTTCCAGCTTTTCCGTGAGATATGCCATGGATTTTTCGTCGGTACAGCTCTTTAAAAGCTGAGTATAACCGGCGGTGATATGTACAGTGGAGCTGCCTTGATTGGCTATAGACACATGGGCGCTGCCATTCTCAACCGACACTAGTATGTCCGGCACTACAAAGGCGGGGGCAAGCTGTCTGCCATAGATAAGTCCGGGCTTTGGGTTAAGGGCTTTTATTCGAAGAACAGCAGCGGTTACCTCCTCCACACTAACCTTTAAAGCGGTGGCGATGGCGGATAGCTTTCCGTCGGCAACCTGAAGCAAAAAATCGGTGGCAATAGCCTTGCCAAGGGTGTCGTTTGCCCCAAGCTGTAGGCATAAACAATGGGATAAATTTTCAGCTCCCACCCCTAAAGGGTCGAGGGTTTGGATAAATCGGAGGGCACAAAGCACCTCGGTGGGGCTTAAAAGGCTCTGCTCACAGATGGCATCCACAGGGGTGGACAGGTAGCCGCTTTTTTCTATAAAACCGCAGACCACAGCGGCGCATATCTTTTCATTTTGGGTTAAATCCGACAGCTTAATTTGATGGAAAATATGGTCGGCTAGACTTTCGCAGTCCTCCTCACCATTTAATTCCTCAAGAGCATCAAAATCTTCCCCCGAGGCGCTCTCACCCTTTTTGCAATAATAAAAGGGTTGCAGCTCGCAGCTACTATAGGCAGACAGGGAGCTGTCCGGATCAATCGCCGGATTTTCCAGCTTTTCCCTCTCCAAAAATTCACACAGCTCACTTTGACCTAGCTGCAATATACTCACACTCAGCGCTTGCTTTTGGCTTAGCACCTGCCGCTGTTCCATATTTAGATTAATGTTCAAGGTAACACCTCATCCTCCTGCCGAAAAATTCATTCGGCACTGATTAAGTTATATCAAAAGATAAGGATTTTGTCAAAGTTTTATAGATGTGTTTGTCAAAAATTTATAGTTATGCTATACTAAATATAATATATATATTACAAAATAAGACATTGCAGCTGGGAGAAAAAATGGTGGTGCCGGACAGGGTCGGTTTTAATTTTTCTACCCTTTGCCGGTCACTTACGGCGTTGAAAATCATAAAAAAGGGGTGCATAAAATGACGGAACTCATGGAAATTCAAAGCTTTATACAGGCGTATGTACAGGCGGTAGCGGCGATTTTGGACACGGAGGTAACGGTGGTTGACAGCGACTGCATACGGGTTGCGGGCACAGGTGGATATGCGGACACAGTGGGACAGAGCATTTCCCATGGCGCCTTTTTTGAAAAGATAATAAAAACCCACAAGCCGGGGATAATCCGAAATGTGCGGGAGGAATTGAGCTGCTCGGAATGTGAAAAAAAGGATACCTGCAAGGAGCTTGCCAATCTTGGCTACCCCATATTTTTACAGGATAGAATAATAGGGGTTATCGGAATAATCGCATTTAGCGAGTCCACACGGGAGAGACTGATAAACGATCATAAAAAACTGGAAGAATTTCTAAAATATATGAGCGTTCTAATCGAGAGCAAAATTGTCACCTACCATCTCAGCGTCAACTTGCAAGGTCAGCTCTATGAAGTGATAGCCAACCAACAAAAGCTTGCAAAAACCCGCCCATTTTTGGGGGAGGACGAAAAAACCCTAAACATATTAAATATGGTGGCTAAGATAAGCCGCTCCGCCTCCACAGTGCTATTGACAGGGGAGAGCGGCACGGGCAAAGAGATTTTAGCAAAGCTGATACACGCACAAAGCGACCGTGGGGACAGGCTGATGATATCTATAAACTGCGGTGCAATACCGGAAAACCTTGTGGAGAGCGAGCTGTTCGGCTATGAGGACGGCGCTTTTACCGGTGCGAAAAAAGGGGGCAGCATGGGCAAGTTCGAGCTGGCTGACCACTCCACACTTTTTTTAGACGAGGTGGGGGAGATGCCAATGCACGCCCAAACTAAACTTTTGCGGGTGCTACAGGAGCAGGCGGTGGAGAGAATTGGGGGTAAAAAGCCCATACCAGTTGACGTTCGTATTCTGTGCGCCACCAACAAAAATTTAATGGAGATGGTGGAAAACGGCACCTTTCGCAGAGATTTATACTATCGCTTAAATGTGATACCCATAAATATTCCTCCTTTGAGGGAGAGACGTGGGGATATATTGGCGCTGTGCCAAAGGTTTATTGCCGAGTATAATGCGAAATTAAAAAAAGAGATTGTTGGCATAGACCAAGACGCTCAAGAGCTGCTGTGCGCATACGATTGGCCGGGGAATGTTAGAGAATTGAAAAATGTCATAGAATACCTTATAAATGTGGTGGAGGGCAGCAAAATTAAAATGTCGGATCTACCCAACAGCCTTTTGGCAAATAACATTACCATCTCCCCCAACCGAACCTTGGACGACATTGTTTCCGATTACGAGCGGATGATTTTAAAAAAACTGCTCAGCCGTGCCGATACCCTGCAAAAAAAACAGGAATTGGCAAAGCAACTGGGCATAAGCCGAGCAACTTTATATCGCAAATTGTCAGAATATAATCTTTAAATATTTTCCCCTCAAATAGCTTGCTTTGCTTCCTACTATGTGGTACAATGTACAAAATCCAATGTATCATAAACGAGAAAACAGTATCAAAAATGAGAATATGACCCATTTTTCAAAGGGACATATGAACTATTAAGAGGGAGAAAAGGTATGAAAGACAGTTTGATTGTAAAGCTAGTACTCGCCGTTGCTCTGGGCATTGGCATAGGGCTTGTGGCAAATAGGGAAGTCATGGTGTTCATGGTGACATTGCGGTATATTTTAGGGCAGATTATATTTTTCTGTGTGCCGCTGATTATCATAGGCTTTATCGCCCCAAGTATAACAAAATTAAAGGGCAATGCCTCAAGGCTTTTGTCGGTGGCGGTGGCGCTCGCCTACGTTTCATCGGTGCTTGCAGCAGCCATGTCGGCAACTGCGGGGTATGCCATAATACCACATTTAAACATAAGCGCTGCGGTAGAGGGATTAAAGGAGCTGCCTGGGGTGTTCTTTAACCTTGATATACCACCGCTCATGTCTGTCATGTCGGCGCTGGCATTTTCCTTGATGCTGGGGCTGGCGGTGTCCTGGACAAAATCGGAAAAGCTAGAGGGGATTTTAGATGAATTTCAAAATGTAATTCTCTCCATTGTAACCAAAATAGTAATTCCCTTGCTGCCATTTTTTATCGGCTGTACCTTTTCGGGCTTTGCATATGACGGCTCGATAACAAAGCAGCTGCCGGTGTTCATAGTGGTGATACTGGTGGTTCTGGTGGGGCATTTTATCTGGATGGGCGTTCTGTTCACCGTGGCTGGGCTGTACTCGGGCAAAAATCCATCACGGGTATTTCGCCATTACGGCCCTGCATATTTGACGGCGGTAGGCACAATGTCCTCCGCTGCAACGCTGCCTGTAACGCTTACTTGCGCCAGAAAATCTGACGTTTTGCGTCCGGACATTATAGATTTCTCCATTCCGCTTTTCACCAACATTCATCTTTGCGGCTCGGTTTTGACGGAGGTTTTCTTTGTCATGACCGTATCTCAAATACTGTATGGCGAGATACCAAGTGTGGGCAAGATGGTGCTATTTATCGTGCTCTTAGGCATATTTGCAATAGGCGCACCGGGAGTTCCCGGGGGAACAGTCATGGCATCCTTGGGGCTTATCACAGGGGTTTTGGGCTTTGGCGAGGAGGGCACAGCGCTTATGCTCACCATCTTTGCATTACAGGACAGCTTTGGCACGGCGTGTAACGTGACAGGGGATGGGGCATTGGCGTTAATTCTCTCAGGCTATGCGGATAAAAAAGGCATAAAAGCACAGTAGGGGAAGGTAAAAGCCTTTAAAGCAGGCCCCCTTGCGGAAAATTTTTCAAGTTTCCAATTCTTTTGCTTGTCTAACTGTGAAATGTGTGATAATATAAATATTGCATTACTTACAAAAGACTTGGGAAAGGTGGGCTTGCACTTGCTTAATAATAATATTTTAATCTCTCATGACGGAGCTTCGGAGTTTTATAGATTTATAATTTTATATCAAAATTATATGACCAACTCCCACGATTACGGAGATGGAGTTCCACATAGCATGGTGGAGATGCATATTTTAACGCTAATCTGCGACAACCCCGGAATTACAGTGGGTCAGGTGGCGGAAAGCTGGGGGTGCACAAAGGGTGCGGCATCTCAAAATATTACAAAGCTGGAAAAAAAGGGTCTGCTAGTCAGAACAAAGCTACTTAACAATGCACGAGAGGTACATATATATCCAACAGAAATGGGGCACAAGCTTTCTACCAGTCATAAAGAGTATGACAGAAATGTTGAAACCTCCTTTTCGGAAAAGCTTTTGGAGCGGTGCTCTATAGCTGAACTGGAAAATTTCTCTAAGATAATGAATTTGTATTCGGATATTGTGGAAGAAGAAATGCGGGAATTTAAGAAATAATTTCCATTAAAGATAGGTCTGCAACCTTTATTTGGTTGTGGGCCTATTTTTGTCCGTTAAAATACACAAAAGTTATAATGCAAAATGTAACATTTATTACAAACATACAACTTTCTATGAACAAAATGTTGACAGATAACAAAAAAAGAATTATTATATTATCAAACAGTTTAGCACTAAACCATTTCACAACATTGTAAGCAATAGCCTTTGTTTAAAGGACTGTTAACCGCTAAAGATAAATATGGAAAGAAGGTTTTTATTATGTATGATTTTGACGAAATTATCGACCGTAAAGACACTAACTGCGTAAAGTATGGCGCAGGGAAAATGATGTATCCGGGTCTACCGGAGGGCTTTATCCCAATGTGGATTGCAGATATGGATTTTGCCTGTCCACAGCCGGTGCTGGATGCAATGAAAGCAAGAATTGACAAGCGTATACTGGGGTACAGCATGATTTTAGACCCAGAATACAATGTGGCACTTGCAAATTGGATGAAAACTCGCCACAACTGGGATGCAAACGTGAGCGCAAATATGTTTAGCGCCGGTGTAATAACCGTGCTAAATACCGCTGTTGCCACCTTGACTAAGCCCACCGACGGCGTTATCCTAAACACTCCGGCATACCACCCCTTTGATGATGCCATCAAAAAGCACGGCAGAAAGCCTGTCTACAGCCGCCTTGTATGTAAGGACGGTTACTACGAGATGGACTGGCAGGATTTTGAGGAAAAGGCAAAGGACCCAAACAACACACTGTACTTCCTATGTAACCCACACAACCCAACGGGACGTGTTTGGACAAAGGAAGAATTGCAGAAAATCGGGGACATCTGTTTTTCCAACAACGTGTTTGTAATAAGCGATGAAATTCACTTTGACTTTGTTCGTGCCAACTGCAAGCACACGGTTTTTGAGACACTTTTCCCTAACGAAAAACGTCTTATCACCTGCACAGCACCAAGCAAAACCTTTAACCTAGCAGGCAATCAGCTCTCCAACATCTTTGTACACGACCCTGAAATCGCACAAAAATGGGGCGCAACCTCCGAGCTTGGCCATCCAAACCCACTGTCAATCGAAGCGTGTAAAGCGGCATATACACACTGCGGAGATTGGGTCACAGAGCTAAACGAGTACCTTGATGAAAACTTTAAACACCTTGCGGCAAGATTAAAAGCAGAAGCTCCAAAGGTTAAATTCACAATACCGGAAGCTACATATCTTGCATGGCTTGACACCAGCGAGTGCGGCTTATTAAAGCAAGATTTGATACTGCGCATGATAAATGCCGGTGTGCATCTTGAGTACACAGGTGAATTTGTAGAAAATGACAGCGACCGTATTCGTATGAATGTCGCCTGCCCAAGAAGCGTATTAGACAAGGCAATTGATGCCATAGTAAAGGTTTTAGGCCCTGACGCCCAGCCGCCACTGCGCCAAGTTGCAGTGGGAGAAAAACTCCCTGATTTTAAAGCTGACACAGCCTTTGAAAAAGAAGTTTCTTTCAGCAAGCTTATGGGAAATAAAAAAACCATGCTGTTGTTCCTTAGATACAGCGGCTGCCCAATTTGTCAATTGGACATTCATGATTTAAAGGAAAATTACAGCGAGATTGAAAAAGTTGGCGGCAAAGTGATAGTTGTGTTCCAGTCCGATGCTGAAAAATTGGCAAAACAGCTTGGTAGCAAGGACGCTCTTCCCTTTGACATCATATGCGACCCCGAGCAAAAATTATATAAGCAATTTGGCGTTTTTGCAGCGGCAAGCCAGATGGAATTGTTCGATGCAAAGCTTATGGGCAAGATGGCACAGGTACAAGCAATGGGCCTAGAGCACGGGGATTATGAGGGCGATGAAATGCAGCTTCCCGCAGCCTTTGCAGTGAATGACAAGCTGGAATTAACATATGTCCATTATGCACACGGGCTTGCAGACATACCAGCTCCGGCAGAAATCGCACAATTGCTAAAGTAATATTTTAAACAACTTACAGGACAACCACTAATTTTAAGAGGAGCAGAATATGGAACAAACTAACAGCAAGAAATTGAAATTATTCGACTTAATATCCATCGGCGTTGGCTCAGTTATTGGCGCCGGAATTTTCTCAATGCTGTGCACAGGTATTGCAATCACAGGCAGAAGTATAGGACTTGCCCTTGTGGTAGCTATGGCACTTACAATAATGCAGCAGGTAAGAAGCATTTTCATGTCTTCAATGTTTGCACTTGACGGCGGTATGTATGCACAGCAGGCGCTTATACTCCCACAAATTTTCACCGGCACAACGGTAATATGCTTTCTTTTTTCAAACTTTTCCTTTTCAGTGTTTGGAATTGCCATCGCAGATTATCTAGCACAGCTTTTGCCGGCACTGATACCCTTTAAAACGGTAATTGCATTTTTAGTGCTCACAGCATTCTTCCTAGTTTCCGTTCGTGGCACAGGCTTTTTGGCAAAGGTGCAGAACATAATGGCACTGTGTATGTACGGCGCACTTATAATGTTCTTAATCTTCGGTCTTATCAAGGGCGGCACACCGGAAGCACAGGCAACACCATACTTTGCAGGCGGCACAATGAACTTCTTTATGGCGGTTGCAATGATGAGCTTTACCTGCACAGGTGCAACAAACCTTATAAACCTTTC
Organism: Oscillospiraceae bacterium; assembly: GCA_036667055.1. GTDB lineage: Bacteria > Bacillota > Clostridia > Oscillospirales > Ruminococcaceae > RGIG3102. The sequence goes on along the minus strand of JAVWUR010000035.1, from coordinate 260 downwards.
CGCAGACACAGAAAACCCAAAACGCAACGTGCCATTGGCAGTGCTTTTGTCTGCAACAATCTGTGCAGTCATCTACTTTATGCTGGGTTATATCTCTTCAAATGTTGTTCCCTTCGACCAAGCAGCTACAGCTACACTTGGCTCTGTGGCACAGCAGATTATGCCTAAAGGCTTCTACGTATTCTTCGTTATCGGCGGCGCTATCTTTGCACTTGCAACCTCCCTATTGGGCGGTATCGCAGCAATCAGTGCTCCTATCG
>JAVWUR010000034.1:0-18257 GCA_036667055.1 Oscillospiraceae bacterium | reverse complement strand
ATCTGTGCAGCTCTCCCAAATTGTGCCGGCACTACGTTGTTAAACAAATCGATGCCATCTGCTCCCGCCCCGGGAGGCACCATAGTACACAACAAATCATCCTTAGCCACATTTTCAATGTTGTTAAGATTTTTAAAGTCCAGTGTGCCATCCTCTAGCTCCACCGGCGCGCTGCTCAATTCTCTGAGAAAGTAAAATGTAAGCTTTCCGTCATCCCCTTTTGTTGGCTGAAGCCCAATGGCTGCTCTTATAGATTTGAAAAATTGTCGTTTGGAACAAAACTCTCGAATAAGTTCATTATTTATGCCGTATACCACGCCTTTTTCATTGAGTTTTTTAATTATATCATCTGGAAATATCTGCTGCTCAGGGCCATAAACCTTGGCATTTAAAAACGCTGTCATCTTGTCTCGTGTAATTTCTATCTTTATTTCAGGTGGCGGAAGCTTTGCCTTTTGTTTGTCAGTAGCCGTCTGGTCCTTATCCATGTCAACCGATACTTTTCCGTGTTCAATATCCCAAAACAAATCTTTCATTTTCTCGTCAATCGTCTTGTCCATTTTCCCTCTCATTTCCATTTAGGCGATGATTCATTTATCTGAGTTTGTTTACTTCCTGTATTATTTCATCCGATACCTGCAGCATTTTAAGGTTCATGGAGTAGGACCTTTGAGCTACAATCATCTTGGATACTTCCTCGCTAAGCTCTGCATTGGAAACCTCAAGCTTTCCCTGTTCTGCCTTCATGTTGTCCACAACTATAGGTTTTCCGGACTTTGCCATAACCTCGTACATATTTGCCCCCACGCTTTTAAACCCCTCCGTGTTGGCAAAATCAAATATTCCCACCTCGGTGGTAACATCCCCTTGCTCCACAACAATAGGCTTTCCGTTTCTGTCCAGCACCAAGCCGTCCGTTGCCTTATGGCATAGATAAAGCTTTCCGTCCTGTCCGACAGAGGAGTAGCAGGAGCCATCCTTTGTATATCTCACCTGTCTGGTGGCTTGATCCTGCACCGCAAAAAAGCCTGAGCCACCTATGTAAAAATCAAGTTTATTTCCTGTTTCCATAATACCTGCCGTGGAATAGTCCGTGGTCACCTGCTGAATTCTGACCCCTGAACCATTTTTAATGGTGGTATTTTCGTTTTCCTTGGGTGGGCGTATATTTTGATACAGCAAATCCGTGAAAACTGCGTTGCCCTTTTTAAAGCCTGGTGTATTTAAGTTTGCAACATTGTTGGCTATTATATCTAGCTTCTGCTGCTGTGCTGCGGCGTTAACACTACTGGAATAAAATGATATATTCATAGTTCATGGCACCTTTCTTTACACTAACTGTTAAACTCTGCCTATCTCGCTCACAATCTTGCCCATCAATTGGTCATACATTTTAATTAACTGACTGGAGCTTTGCAGCGCTCTTTGAGAGCTCATCATGTCCGTCATCTCGTTCATCATGTCCACATTGGAGTCCTCAAGAACTTTTTGCTCCACCAAAAGGTTTGTGGCTATCGGCTTTATCTGCGCTTGCTCTGTGGGCTTATACACGCCCTCCTGCACCTTCACAAGCTTTGTGTTGTCTGCAAACTGAACCGTCTTTATTCTGCCCATTCCACGGCCATCCTGTGTGAATATATTGCCCTGAGCATCCACCGTTATCTTGTCGGTTTTTAACAGGATTGGCCCTTTATCGCCAAGCACTCTGCCCCTATCAGGGCTGCAAAGATAGCCTTCATCGTCCAAGGTAAAGGAGCCATTTCTTGTGTAGACAACGCCTTTGTCCGTCTGCACTGCAAAAAAGCCGTCACCGGACAACATCATATCCAAATTTCTCCCCGTTTCACTAAGAGAGCCTTGTGTAAAATCCGTCACAGTCCCATCCACAACTCGAATGGTGGAGGCGGTACCTATAGGCATCCTTTTCCCATCCTCCATATTCCCTATACGGCATATCATCTGGTCTTTAAAGGTGGTGGACGTCACCCTGTCGCTTTTAAATCCGGGTGTGGAGGAGTTGCCCATATTGTTGCTTATTGTATTGAGCTTTCTGCTCTGTGTCAGCATGGCAGATGTGAGGGAATAAAACCCCTTTTCCATAAAGTATTCTCCTTTCGTCTTAGCTGCGGCAAATGCTATATCTCGCAGCCCGTCAGCGTGTGCTTTAGCTTTAAAAGTGCTTTTGAGTGTATCTGAGATATCCTCGACTCGCTTAAATTTAACACCTTGGCAATTTCTTTTATACTTAATTCTTCATTATAGTACAGTGATATCACTGTTTTTTCGTTGGGTTTAAGCCCCTCTATCGCCCGTTTAAGGGTATCCCCCAGCTCTTTATTTTCTATGACCGCTTGAGGGGACACTGTGTACTCGGGTCTGCCTATTGGGTTTATCTCACATTCCTGAAAGGAGTCCTCCATCACAGAATTTAGGGATAATACGTTGCAAAGATTGCTGTCATTTAACAGCTTAATATATTTTTCCTTTGGTATGTCCAGATATTGTGCCACCTCATCGTCGGTAGGGTATCTTGAAAGGCGGTCATAGAGCACACTCACGGCGCTGTCTATATCTTTAACGGATTTTCTAACGCTCCGTGGCACCCAATCCTGTTTTCGTGCCACGTCGATAACCGAGCCTCTTATTCTCAGTGAGGCATAGGTTTCAAACTTTGCATTTTTGGTGACATCAAAGTTGTCAATTGCCTCCATTAGTACAATAATGCCCTCATTTACCATGTCATCAATATCGGAAAATGATATGTACACATTTCTCATCTGTCGTGCGATAATTTTTACAAGATAGACGTAACGCATAGTAAGCTCCTGCTTTAATTTGACGTCCCTTGTTCTGCCGTAAAGCTCCATCAAATCTTCGTTCGTCATCTCTTTTATATCATTTGTCAACTGTACATCACCTCCGATTTCTTTGTTTTACTGCCCTTGCAATCCCCCTAAAATGTGATGTTCCCAAGTGCTTGAATTTGTACATTTGTTGCAATTTCATTAAAGGAAAGCACAAATATATTCGAGTTAAACTGCTCTATTAAGCGATAGACATAGGGGCGGATAACATGGCTTGTAAGTATAACCGGATTTTGGGAAAGGCCGCTGAACTTCTGGACATATTCTATAACCTGCATAACAAGCTTTTGGGTTAATTCCGGACTGAGTGATAGATAAATTCCTTGGTCATTTCTCACAAGGCTGGAAAGGATGGTTTTTTCCACATCCGCATCGAGAGTTATCACCATCAGCTGCCCATTGTCGCAGAACTTTCTGGTTATTGTGCGTTTTAGTGCCACCCTTATTCTCTCCGTCATGGCATCAACATCGTTTGCCTGTGGTGCGTGTTTTATAACCGTCTCTAAAATAGTCACCATGTCTCTAATTGGCACACCCTCTTTGAGCAAGTTGGACAGCACCTCCTGTAAATTCGAGTAGGATATAACATTTGGCACCGCCTCTGCCACAAGCTCGGGGGCTGTGGTTTTCAAGTTTTCCAAAAGCTGTGTGACCTCTGTTCTGTTAAGCATCTCATAGGCGTGTTTTTCTATAGTTTCCCCTAAGTGGGTCACCATGACGGACAGCGGGTCAATAACCGTGTATCCATACATCTCCGCCAAGTCACGCTTGTCCTTTGTTATCCATTTGCTGGGTATGCCATATGCCGGCTCGATAGTTTCTATTCCATCTATCACACCTGTAGCCTCCGGCGGCTCTAGCGCTAGGTAGTAGTCCACCAGTAATTCTCCCGAGGATATCACCTCGCCCTTTATCTTTATAACATACTCATTGGCGTTTAAAATCGCACTGTTTCTAAGCCTTATTGAGGGCACCACAAACCCCATCTCCTGTGCCAGCTTTCGGCGAAAGATAACTATGCGGTTGATTAAATTGCCGCCGCTGCCCTCGTCTACCAGTGGAATTAAGCTGTAGCCAAACTCCATTTCGATAGGCTCGATGGTCAAGAGCGCATAGATATTATTTATATCCTTATAGTAGGTGTTTTCGTCAAATTCCACCTCGGTTGCCGTCTCTTGGGGCTGTGGCAAAATCCCCACGCCTGCAAGCGCCTTCTCCTGTTTTTTCTTGCCATACATACCTATTCCGATAAGCCCGCCTGCCACCAAAAGCGGTTGAATCCACGGCGCACCCGGAATTAAAATTATACAGCCTATCATCATACCTGCCAATATCAGCACTGTCGGTTTTGCGATAAACTGGGACAAAACATCATCGTTTAAACTGCCCTTGGACACGGAACGTGTCACTATCATGCCTGTGGCAGAGGAGATTAAAAGTGCCGGTATCTGTGACACCAAGCCGTCACCGATGGTGGCGATGGAGTATACCTGAATGACCTCGGAAAAGGACATTCCCCCCTGCACCGCACCGATTGTAACACCGCCGATAAAGTTTATTGCGGTTATAATGATGGACATAACGGCATCGCCCTTGACTATCTTGGTAGAACCGTCCATAGCCCCGTAAAAGTCTGCCTCGCCCTGTATCTTTTCTCGCCTTTCTCTCGCTTCCTGCTCTGTTATTGTACCGCTTGACAGGTCGGCGTCAATCGCCATCTGCTTGCCGGGCATTGCGTCCAAGGTAAACCTTGCGGAAACCTCAGCCACACGCTCTGCACCTTTTGTGATAACTATAAACTGTACCAAAACTATGATGATAAAGATGATTACACCAACAACTATGTTGCCCTGCAAAACAAACTCACCAAAGGTTTTGATAACCGCCCCTGCCTCCCCTGCGTTGGTGAGGATAAGCCTTGTGGAGGAGGTGTTAAGCGCCAGTCGAAATAGGGTTGTCACCAGCAGCATGGATGGGAATATTGAAAACTCCAAAGCTTCCCTTATGTACATGGACATAAGCAATATCACAACGGATATTGAGATGTTTACAATGAACAGAAAGTCCAATATCGCCGGAGGCATTGGGATGAGCAGAGATACGATAATTATAACGACAAATATCGCTACAACATTATCTAAAAGCTTTTTTAACATATAGACTTCCTATCTCCTACCTTAGAATTTTTACCTGCAATTTTATTGCAATTTGCCCTTCATCTTGTAAACTAGGGCGAGAATTTCTGCAACCGCCGCAAAATGTTCAAACGGAATGGCATCGTTTATTTCCGTTTGGGCATAAAGTGCCCGTGCCAGCGGCTTGTTTTCTATAGTATACACACCGTTTTTTTCGGCTATTTCCACTATTTTTAGGGCTATATTGTCCTGCCCCTTAGCCACTACTACCGGTGCGTAGTCGTTGTCAATATCATATTTTAAAGCCACCGCAAAGTGTGTAGGGTTTCTGATGATAACATCCGCCGTGGGAACCGCCTGCATCATACGCTCCTGAGACATCTTGCGCTGCTTATCTTTAATTTTACTCTTGATTTGTGGGTCGCCCTCGGTCTGCTTGTACTCCTCTTTGACCTCCTGTTTTGACATTTTCATGTTCTTCTCGTAGTCCCACCACTGGTATAGATAGTCAAATGCCGCCAGCGCCAAAAACACCAGAACAATTTTCATGGACATCTCAACAAGAGAGTTGAACAGCAGCATAACGCCTTGAGATATCCCCATATCTAAGCTTTTTACAAACCCAACAAACTGCTTTGAGATAAAATCATACAAAATATATGCCACTATGGTAATCTTGAGTATGTTTTTTATAAGTTCCACAATACTTTTCAGCGAAAATAAATTTGCTATTCCCTTTATGGGGTTTAGTTTAGAAAATTTGGGCTTTAACGCCCCCATTGAAAAGATAAATCTAGTTTGAATTCCTGTGGCTATGACGGCGATAAAGATTGCCACAAATGCCACTGGGAAAATAGCTATCACTGAATTTATTGCAAAATCCTTGAAGATTTGGGTTGTGAGAGATTGGGTAAGCTCTGTTTCGCTTGCCATATATCCCATTATAACCCTTAATTCCTTCTTTACCGTATCGTATATAATGGGGAAATAATACTGTAGAAACAGTACCATAATAAGTATGGACGCCACGGAAATAACATCTTTACTTTGAAAGGTATTACCCTTTTTTCGTTCGTCACTCCGCTTTTTGGGGGAGGCTTTTTCAGTTTTTTCGCCCAAACTTCATCCCCCCTTTTGTTCCGCCTTTAACAGCGTTCAGAATTATTTTGCCACTAAGAAAGCTTTTTGCTACACTCCTGTCACTTTATAAAATACGTCATACTCATCTCTATGGCATCAAACATTGTGACAATCATCTTCTCTAAAAAATCCGCTAATGGGTAATATATGGCTATCATTCCTATAAAACCAACTATCAGCTTTATCTGTATATTTAAAACAAAAACATTTATCTGGGGTATGAGCTTCATCAAAATCCCCACGCCCATCTCCACCATTATTCCCACTGCAACTATTGGCATGGCAAGCTTCATCGCCAGCACCGTGCAGTCGCAAAAAATCTGTAATATATAGTCGGGTAGTCCCGGTCCTATAAATATTTTGCCAAAGGGCAGTATCTTAGCGGAGGTCAAAAATAATTTTATCAGTGTGACGTGACCGTTTATCCCCAAAAACAACAGCATATATGTGATGTTATAAAAGCTTGCGGAGAGCGCCACCTGCATATTGGTCTGGGGGTCAAACACCTTCGCCATGGCTATGCCAATTTGAAAGTCTATCAATTCGCCCCCAAGTATTATAACATAGCCAAAAAGTGAAACGATGTAACCTATGACAAAGCCCACTATAAATTCTTTTGATATGAGCACCATAAACTCTATGGTTGTGCCTATCTGTGGCGCTTGGAAGGGCATTGTGGTATATAAAAACACCGACAGCACCAGTACCAGCGCCGATTTTGCAATGTTGGGTATATTTCTACGTGCGAATATGGGGTTAAATAGCACACATCCCGACATTCTCGCCATCACAAAGGCAAATGCTGTAATATTTTCCATAGCAGCACCCCGCCCTACAGCATAAGGTCAAACATAGATTTAAAAAACTCCACCATAGTCGTCATCATCCAGTTGCCGCTTACCAGTATTACCATCAAAATAACCGCAAATTTTGGTACAAAGGTCAAGGTCTGCTCATGGATTTGCGTTGCCGCTTGAAAGATGGATATTACAAGACCCACCGCCATACTTATCAGCAGTATTGGGGCTGACACCTTTGCCGCTACGATTATCCCCTGTTGAACCGCCCCTATCGCCTGTGCTAAATCCAATGCTCCTCGCCCCTTCCCTGTAAAAATTTATCTCTCTAATTAAAACTTCGCACCAAGGTGGAGAACATAAGCTCCCACCCGTTTGCCACCACGAACAATAGTAGCTTAAAGGGCATTGCTATAGTAGCCGGTGGCAGCATCACCATACCCATGGACATAAGCGTACTTGCAACCACCATATCTATAAGCAAAAATGGAATCATTATGAGAAATCCCATGAAAAACGCCCGCTTTAACTCGCTGGTCATAAACGCCGGCACCACCACCGTCAGTGGAATATCCTTATAGTCGGTTATCTGCTCTTTTTGTCCGGAAAAGTCAAGGAAAGTCTCCAATGTGTCAACTTCCGTCTGCCTAAGCATAAAGTCCTTCAGCGGTACCGATGCTTTTTCCAGCGCCTCTGTTTGGGTTATATCTTGATTTTTATAGGGTATGTACGCTTCCTCATTTATCTGTTTTATGACAGGGCTCATTATAAACAATGTCAAAAACAATGCTATCCCCACCAAAAGAGTGTTAGGCGGCGTTTGCTGCGTGCCGATTGCTGTTCTTGTAAAGGACAGTACAATTAGTATTCTCGCAAAGGACGTCATCATTATCAATATTGATGGCAAAAGGGTCATAACTGTCAAAAACAGGAGTATCTCTAAGGTCTGTATTCCCTCTCCGTTTATATTAACAAGTGCATCGGTCATTTATTGTCTCCCCTATCAAATTTTGCTTGCGGTGAAGATAGCTTGCAGCATAAGTGCTACTCCTCATCGTGATGCTTCATTTTGCTGTGCAAAAGCTGTTTAAAATTTTCAATGCTTTGAGCGGTGGGGGCAGCCGGCTTTTCCTGCTCCAGTAAATCTGTCGCCTCCAGAGCCGAGAGGGTTGTCACATTTTGGTCTGTCACCCCTAGAAAAAAAACCTTTTCTCCAATTGTGACTATAACTAAATATCTGTCCCGCCCCAAGGCAACCCTGTCCACTATCCGCATATATTTTGAAACGCCCATTGCCGCAGACCCACGAGCTACATACTTGCTTGCCACATAGCTTAGATAAATTATTAAGCACATTGCCAAAAAGGCAAAAGCTAATGTAAAAAAGTCTTTAATTCAAATCACGCCCTTTAAAATTACAGGTTAAATGATGTTACGGTTTTCAAAATTCTATCCGGTTTAAATGGCTTTACTATAAAGTCCTTTGCCCCAAGCTTTATCGCCTCCACAACCATCGCCTCCTGCCCCATTGCAGAGCACATAACAACCCTTGCATCGGGGTGCTTTGTGGTGATGGCACGCAGTGCCTCCAGTCCGTCCATGTTAGGCATAGTTATATCCATAATTACAAGGTCGGGTCTTATTTCGTCATATTTGCCCACAGCATCCAGCCCGTCAACTGCCTCGTAAACATCTGTGTAGCCATTCTTTTTGAGTGTGTCCTTCAACATCATTCTCATAAAAGCTGCATCGTCAACTAAAAGTATTTTAGACATATTTTTATCTCCTTATTTTTCCTTTTTTAAGTTTTTATTTACTGCTTAAAATATCATTTTTATCGAGAATTTTTGTAATTCTCACGCCAAATGAGTCATCTATAACAACAACGTCGCCCTTGGCGATACATTTGTTATTTACGTATAAATCCACCTGTTCTCCCGCTAGCTTATCCAGCACAACCAATGTTCCCTGTGCAAATGCCACAATATCTTTAATGGGCTTTTTGGTTCTGCCAATCTCCACCGAAATCTCCATGGGCACATTCATAAGCATATCCAAATTCCGTGTGTCCGCCTCGGGGAGATTTAAGCTTTGAATGTTAAACGCTTCCTGAGGTGGCGCCTGCACCTGTATCACCCGTGGCTGCATTGGCTGCTGCATATACATGGGCGGTGCTTGGTACATTGGCATACCCTGCTGCATTGGCATCTCTTGATACATGGGAGGAATTTGCTGAACCGGAGGAGCTGCATAGGTTGGCTGCTCTTGATACATCGGCTGCGCCTGAGGCATCTGTTGAGGTGTAGGCTGTGGTATAGCCTGTGGCGTAGGCTGGGCAGTAGGCTGAGGTGTTGCAACCGGAGTAGGCGTCGGCGCTTCGTCCATATCCTCATCCTCGCTAAAATCAGGCATAAACGCCTGAACCAGCTCTTTTGCTAGGTTTACCGGCATAACGGATAAAAATTCGCTGTCGATAACCTCCTCTACCGTGAGGTTAAACCTTACAACGACCGCTACCTCTTGGTCTTGAAAGTATCTCTCCTGCAAGTCCTTTACATTTTCAATTTCATATGCCACCGGTGTGGATATATTGACCGGCCTTTCCAAAAGCGATGCCAATGCTGTTGCGGAAGCCCCCATCATCTGATTCATTATTTCGCACACGGCGCTCATGTTCATCTCGTCCAGCTCAAACTCATCATCGGGAATTTCCATCATCATCATTGTTTCTACAATCGCTTTTACATCGCAGCGCCGCAGAACAAATACATTTTTCCCTTGGATACCCTCTATGTACTCAATCTCTACAGCTACCGCCGGCTCCATGGATGTGATTTCAAAATTTTCAGCCCTTACCACCTCCACACGGGGGGTAGTGATGTCTGTCCTCTTTTGAAGCATTGTAGATACCGCCGTAGCCGAGGAACCAATACTTATGTTGAGTATCTCGCCGATTGCATCCTTCTGTAAATCAGAGAATACGTCTATATCGTCTGGTTTCATTCTTCTCCTCCAACTAACTCTTTTATTTTGTCGCAAGTGTCTTCTATCTGTATCGCCTTGTTTTGCTTATACGCTCCAAGCTTGCCCGTAAACCAAGGCTTGCCCTCAATATTTATATACACCTTGGAATCCTTTGGCTTGCTTAAGTTTATTATATCGCCCACCTGCATCGAGAACAAATCGGACATGAGGACATACATCTCCCCAAGGTCTGCCTTCAATTCAAGCTCTGTGTTGTATATATTATGAACCAAATTGCCTGTGTTCTTAATATCATCCTCGCTTTGATGGTTGTTTGCGTTTTGAGACTCTTTTTCCAGCTTTTCAAATATATCCGAGAGCAGCGGGCTTGGCATACATATATTTATAGAGCCGGTTGTGTCCCCTATCTCCACCGACAGCACTATGATAACCACTATCTCATCGGGGGATATGCTCTGCACCAGCCTTGGGTTGGTCTCATACCTGTAATATTTGAAATCAATATCAAAATAATTCCCCCAAGAGCCTTTTTGCAATGATACAATCTTTTTCACCAAGGTTTCGTATATTGCAAGCTCAATGTCTGTGTAGGAATCATTCCCGATGTCCTCCGGCACTCCGTTGCCCCCCAAAAGTCTGTCAATTGCCGCCAATGTTACCTCATTGGATATCTGCAAAAGGCAGTGTGAGCCCTCTCTTGAGTTTGCGTAGTTTAAGTTTATAGTGGATATTATGTCATTTTCGCTCAGTGCGTTGTTAAACTCATAATACCTCTGTTCCTCCATGGTCACTAGCTCCACCGAGCACCCTATTCTCAAAAGACCTGTTATATAGGAGGACACGGTACGTGCATAGCTTCCATATATACCATCCAGTAGCTTCAGCCGCTTTTTACTTATTTTTTTGGGGCTGTAAAAGTCATATTTTTTGAATTTTACGCCGTCAACTTCATCTTCCCCATCGCTTTTTGATTTAGACCCAAGTGCATCCGCCTTGGCTCCCGATTTTGCAAGCCCTAAAAGCTCATCAATCTGGCTTTGTGATAACAGCTCTGCCATCGAGTCCCTCCTTTGCTGATTATTTTAAATCTTACCCTTATATCTGCCGCTTATATTGGCAGCTTACTCTCCCGAAAATCAAGCCTTAGCTTTTTTATGTGTTAAATGTTAGGTGCCTCCACCTCCGGCTCTACCGGTGTGCCCGTCTCTATTCCATTTTCCGTAATAGTGCCCGGCTGTACTGCGCCGCCGCCCCCTTGACCGTAAATCTCGGTATATATTTCGTCAAGAGTGACCTCCACCGAGTCGGTTTTCGCTATAAGTATCTCCACACGCCGATTTAACTGTCTGTTTACCGCCGTATCATAGGGCGCTATGGGGTACCACTGGCCATATCCAATTCCAAACAGCTTTTTGGGGTCATCTATCGCCCCGTTTTTTTGTAGAAAAGACACCACATGAGCCGCTCGCAAGGAGGACAGCTCTCGGTCGATATCTATGTTATTTTTTAATATCGGGTCATCTTGGTTGGTGTGTCCCATAACCCTGACTTCCTTTATCTCCTCTGCCGGAATTTTGGAAAGTCCCTCTGCTAAAAAAGACAGTATCTTTGTATTTTCCGGCCGCAGCACCGCTGAATTGCCGTCAAAAAACACATTGTCTTTAAAGGTTATAAAAACATATCCCTCCCCCTCAAACATCTGAACCTCTCCGCCCATCTTGTTTTCCTCGATAAATTTCTTCATCTCCTCAAACAACTGCTCCATATTTTCAAGGGCTTCATCTCCTGAGGGCGTTATTGACGCCACATCATCATCCCCCGGTGCCGGATTGCTCAAAACCACCTGTGAAGTCTCTGTGGCATGGGGGCTTATACTCTTTACAAATGTTATCCACTTTGCCTTGTCCATATTTGACATGGAAAAAAGCATAACGAAAAAGCACATGAGCAGTGTGACCATATCGGCGTAAGTGTTCATCCACTCGTCGCCGCCACCCTTTTGTTTTTTCGGCAAATTCATATTTTCACCTCACCTTTTTTGGCTTTATTTAAAGGGTCATACTACTTTTTTTCTTTTTTGGATTTTTTGGCTTTCTTGCCGCCTTCTCCCTCGCCCTTGCCTGCACCCTCTCCACGGCTGCCCTGCGGCAGGAAGGAGAGCAATTTTTCCTTTATGTATTTTGGGTTTTCACCCGCTTGGATGGAGAGAATTCCCTCTATAATAATCTGTTTACACAGCATTTCCTCTTGATTGCGATAGGTTAGCTTTGCCGCAATGGGGGAAAATATTACATTCGCTAAAACCGAGCCGTACATTGTAGTGATAAGGGCAACGCCCATATCCTGCCCCAAGGTTGCCGCACCGTCACTGTCCCCAAGCTTCATGCCTTTAAGCATATTTATAAGACCGATAAGAGTACCTATCATACCCATGGCAGGGCCTAGCTGCGCACCCTTCTCATAAAATCCTATAGCGTCCTCATGACGGGCATATATGTGCTCAAGATCCCCCTCCAGCCTAGACTTTGCCTTGTCCGGATCGACGGCGTCCACTATCAGCATCATGCCGTCCTTAAAAAACTCGTCCGACTCTTGGTTGACCTTTTCTTCAAGAACCAGCAAGCCGCTTTTTCTAGCAATTTGAGCATATTCCGTTATCTTTTCAATCCATTCCAGCGGGTCATTTTTCACCTTACCCATAAGCATACCCATCTGTTTTGGTATGTCCTTTAACACGGAAAATGGATAGGAGGCAATCAGCGCTGCAAATGTTCCGCCGATAGTTATATATACCGACGACAGATCCCAAAAGTTCCCCAGTTGGCCAAATCCAATGCCATATATCATAAGCGCAAACGCTGCAATTACGCCCACAATTGTAGAATAATCCATACTATTTCCTCACAAAACCTCTATCATATTTATTTTTCGCACAGTTTTTAAAACTCTCTGTTATCCTTTGAAATAACGTCCTTCTCGAACGCCAATATTCTAGCTTTATACTCTATCGCCTTACGAATTATCTCGTCTACCGACTCTCGTACAATATAGAAGCTGCCATCGTGCATAACAATTTTGGACTCGGGTATAACCTCTATGATTTGAATGTTTTCATCGTTTATAACGAATTCATCACCGCTTATTTTCGTGAGCTTAATCATCAGCACATACTCCCCTTTTCTAATTTCTTGCAAGGCTTATTAAAGATACACCTATACTCATAGTATTATATCACAAATTTCTGCAAAATACTAGTATATTTCCCATTTTTTAATATATATTTACAGCTTATAACAAATTAAAAACCGCACCGACAAATCCCCTGTCGGTGCGGTTTTACAGCTTTTTATTTTACTTATTATCGTTTGATATTTACTAGCTCCTGCAACATTTCATCGGTCACAGTGATTATCTTGGTATTTGCCTGAAAGCCCCTTTGGGTGGTTATCATATCGGAAAATTCCTTTGATAAATCCACGTTGGACATTTCAAGTCCGCCCGATTCAATAGTTCCTGTTCCGCCTGAGCCTGGGGTTGCGGCAATAACATCGCCTGTGTTGTTTTTTGCCTTGTAGTAGGAGCTATCCGTCATCTCCAGCGCCCCAGGGTTTGGCACGTTGGCAACCGCCACCTGCCCTATTGTGACGTTGTTTCCATACTCGTCAATACCTGTTATTGTGCCGTTTTTCCCAAAGGTTATGCTCTCCATTTTTAAGGGAGAATTTTTAACCGTGTCAAAGGGCAGCTCTACCGGCACTAGCCTTGCCTTGTCAATAAGTCCGGTCTTTAACTTCCAAACCGCCGGAGTTACCGTTTTGTCCTCCACCGTCAAATCATTGACTGAGGGCTTGGTTGTGGCAGTAACCGCCGTCCATGTTTTATCATCAAGCTGCATTTCGAAGGTTGGTGGTGCTCCTGCCGCTGTCATTTTGACGGCTGTACCGCCTGTGGTAGTGTATTCTTTGCCCGGTACAAGGGTGGCTGTGTCCACGCCCGTGCTTATGCCCTTAAAACCGTACACCACGTTGCCGTTAGGGTCGGAAAGCTTGCCTGTACCGTCAAAACGGAATATTCCAAGACGTGTAAGGCTTAATTTAGGCACGGAGTTTTTGTCAAGCGGGTCAAGCCCCGCTTTATCGTAAGGCCCCACGCAGAAAAATCCGTTTCCGCTAATCATAAGGTCGCTGGCTTCCCCTGTTGGAGCGAAACCGCCCCCTGTATGTATAACGTCAATAGCACCGACCTGCGAGCCGTAACCGACCTGCTTTGCGTTGCTGCCGCCCATCTCTCCGCTTGCGGAGGTAGAGCCTGACATTGTTTGATAGAATGAGTCTTTAAATGTAACACGCCCTGCTTTAAAGCCGTTTGTATTTACGTTGGCAATATTATTGCCGATAACATCCATTTTAGTTTGGTGCGCACGCAGACCTGCAACGCCTGCAAACATAGATTTAACCATAATAAACTTCCTTTCCTTTTGCGCTGAATAACCGTCCGAAAAAAATCAATCGGATTTCTTTCGTTTTAGCCCCCTTGAAAGGTCCGGCTAAATTAATACGGCGCTGTCAATATTCGTAAAAATATTGTTTTTCATCTCTGAACCCGCCATGGTTGTCACCACCACATTGTTAGGTACATTCACTATAAAAGCATTGTTTTGACTGTTGTTTATCACAACAATATCCTTTGCTCCCTTTGCTCTTGCCATCACAACCGCTTGGTTTAGATTGTCAATAAGCTCCTGAGACAGATTAATCCCCCTTTGGGTCACCCTCTCTTGAGCGTGCTTGGAGAACTGCAATTGCTGATTTTTCTGTAGCTGCTGATCTAATAATGTTTTAAAATCCGACCCATTGTTCAACCGCTGCAAAGCAGCATTGACCGTTGTGCTGTTGACCATGGTCACATTATTAAGACCGCCGACCAATTTAATGTCCGCCATAATGCTTACCCTCTTCTTTCATTTTGAAGGCACTGCAACCTTCCCCTTGCGCCATTATACCGTTTTTTCCGTCTCCGGTGGTACTACAGGGTCTGTTGGCTTTTCAGGGTCTGTTGGTTTTTCGGGGTCTTCCGGCTTTACTTCCTCCGGCACTGTGCCCACAACCATAAGCTGCGATAGGAAAAATCCCTTGTCCTTGATATAAAAAACAGGCTGACCTTCATACAGTGTAACGCCCGTGATCTCCCCTGTGATTTTTTCCATCTTGCCATCCTTATCCAAGGTCGCCGCCGTTGCGGTTTTGCCTACAAGGCTCATGGCATAGGATGTTGCATTAACCTCCGCTGAGTTGGTCACATATGCCTTCATGTCGTCCACCGATTGCAGCATTGTAAACTGTGCAAGCTGGCTCATAAACTCTGTGTCCTTCATGGGGTTCATCATATCTTGGTTTTGAAGCTGCGATGCCAAAAGCTTTAAAAAGTCATTGACCTGAAGATTTTTTGTAGCGTTATTCCCCGTCTTTTTATCGTCGGTTTTACCGCTTTTGCCCCCTTCATTGACCTTTGCTTGTTCCTGTTGTGCTTGGGTCATTCCTTTGTTTGCTGCCGGCGGAATGTATCCCCCATAGCCATTTAAAGCGTTGGTGTTCATATTGCCCTCCTTTTTTTATTACTGTTTTGTCACGTCCACAAGCCCTAGCCGCAATTGATTTACAAAGGTTATGCTATCATCACTGGGCTTTTGCTTTGCCCCTTCGTGGTGCTGCTCCTGTTGGCTTTGCTCGTTTTGCTGCTGTGATTGCTGATACTGCTGGGGCTGGTTTTCCTCGTGTATCACAACCACTGTTTCACTGCCCACGTTCTGCTGAATAATGGAGCGTATTGTGTCGGAGCTTTGGGCTAACAGTGTCTGTGTCTTGGCGTTTTCACAGCTCAAAGACACAAATGCCTTGTTCGCCACAAACTCCACCTTGATGGAAACCTTGCCCATACCCTGTGGGTTTAGTTCAATCTGGAATTCTTTTATGTCCTGATTGAGCTTGTAGACAATTTTATCGCTGAAATCCTTTGCAAAATTCTCGCTTGTGGTGTCTACCGCCTCCCCCACCTTTATGTTGATATTGTCGGGGTTTAATGTGTTCATAACCGGCTGGTCTGCCATGACATTGACCTGTGTCGGCTCCGTCTCATTTAAGGGCTTTTCGTTTTTCTGCCCTTGAATATGAGATTTATTCGCCATTTCCTGTGCAGTATCTGCGGTGGCTTTGTCCCACATTGCCTGTGCAGTGTCCTTTGCGGCTTTACTTTCTAAAATACCATTGTCAGCCTTTGAGGTGCTACTGTCCACAGCGCCGTGAACGCTCTCTTGAAAGGTCATGCTCTCTGCTTTTTTCCCGCCGCTGCTTTCGCCGCCAGCCATCCCCTGCCTTTGAGCCGCAAGCTGCTGTTTGTTGTTCGTCGCCGCAAGAATACCCTCCTGGGTCTGTCCTTGTGCAATTGCTGCTATGCTATCCCCTGCAATTTCCCCATTTTTCGCCACTGCATCCGCCAAGCTCTGTGCTGTATCATCCATGATTTGTCCTTGCTTTTCCCCTATGATACCACTGGCTTTCGCTTGCATTTGCATAGCCGCATCAAGGGCTGATTGTTCATCCTTTGCCTTGTCTGTAGCTTTGCTGTCCGGCTTTTGTCCCTGTGTATTTTCCCCTATTTCCGTGTCTTTTTTCGGCTGCTCCTCTTTCCTTTCCATAGCTTTTGAAGGGGCTTCATTTTTGCTTGCTGTTGCTTTTAAATCCTCCGCTTTGGAGATTTTTTCGTTCATCAAGCTTTCAAAGCTCTGCTTGCCGTCATTTCGCTGTGCCGTTGACCTTTTGGGTACAAATTGTGCGCTTTGGGGCTGAACATTTGCTACTACCATTGTGTTTCACCTCCTTCATTTTTTAATATATATGAAAACAGTAGACAGCCTACCTTTTGGCAGTTGTCATGCTGTTAACAACAAATTCCTCCACCACAGTCTCCTCGGCTTTTGCCACCATGGCGTTATACTCCTCAAGCTTTTTTTCCTTGAGCTTGTCCAAGGAAAGGTTTTCTTTTTTCGCCTCTACAACCTCAGCTTTTTTGGCTTCCAATGTGGCTTTTAGCTGCTCCAGCTTTTGCTTTTCAATCTCAATTTCTTTTTGCAGCCGTTTCAAATATTCTTTGTGGTATGTAATTTCCAGTATAGTCAATCCAACTCTGTTTTTTTCATTAAATTCATTGTTTGACTGCCTGTACAGTGCGGTTTTGTCCTCTATTACCTTTTCTTGCTTTATAACCTGCGCCGATATAACCGCCATCTCGTTTAGCAAGCTGTCTAAAATCTGACCTTTAAATCTGTGTACCGCATCTAAGGAAAAAGAAAACTTCTTCACTCTTTGCCCCTCTTTCTTTCGCCTTTTTTATTCCCCTTACAGACTCCTCTACACAAGCCCTGTCTGTATATTTCCTTGCTTTATAATGCAGCTTGTTTTTTGCTCCATAGGCTTTCACAATCCTCGTGTAAGTAACTGCTTATATAATTATATATACCCCTATATTGCGATAGATGTGTGAGCAATTTGTGTTTCTCCCGCCGCCTTGCTCTAAACATCCTTCACAATCTCCACAATGCTGTTCACTATGTAATCTCTGTCAAATGCCGCCTCGATATCCTGCATTAAAAATGCATTTATGGCATCAATTTTTTCTATCGCCTTGTCCAGCTTTCCATTGGTGCCTGCCTTGTATGCACCGATGGCGATAAGGTCTGCATTTTGCTCGTAGGTGCTCAACAGGTCACGGAGCTTTGCCGCCGCCGTCCGATGTTCGGTGGACACTATCAGCGTCATAAGTCGGGATATGCTTGCGCTTACATCAATGGCGGGGAAATGATTTCGTGCCGCCAGCTTTCTGGACAGCACAATGTGACCGTCCAATATTCCTCTAACCGTGTCTGCGATAGGCTCGTTGGTGTCGTCACCCTCCACCAAAACCGTATAAATTCCGGTTATCGACCCTTTTTCAAACTTGCCGCTGCGTTCCAACAGCTTTGGAAGCTCGGCGTATATTGAGGGCGTGTAACCTCTTGAAACGGGTGGTTCACCTATAGCCAGCCCTATTTCACGCTGTGCCATGGCAAACCTTGTGAGAGAGTCCATCATCAAAAGTACGTCCTTGCCCTGATCCTTAAAATATTCTGCAATGGTGGTTGCCACAAGAGGGCATTTCATGCGCAGCATAGCGGATTGGTCACTGGTTGCCACCACCACTACCGACCGTGACAAGCCCACAGGCCCTAAGTCATTTTCTAAAAACTCCCTGACCTCTCTGCCTCTTTCCCCCACCAGTGCAATGACGTTTATATCGGTGGT
>JAVWUR010000033.1:0-18304 GCA_036667055.1 Oscillospiraceae bacterium | reverse complement strand
CCGCCTTGTTAAAGGGGCAGTTGAGGTAATCGTCCTCCCCTTTTTCATATCGGGAGGCGGCAAAAACCCTGTCCATATCAATGCTGTTTGCCATAATAATGGGTGCGGCGGCATCATAAAAGGACAAGCTTTCGGGGCACAGATTTTGTATGCTCTCATAAAGTCCCCCGCTGGTTAATGGGCCGCTTGCCACAATTGTTATGCCCTCTGTGTCAAGCTCTGTAACCTCTTGGTATTTTATCTCTATGTTTTTTTCTTGTTTAATCTGCTGGGTGATAAGACGGCTGAAAATGTCTCTGTCCACCGCCAAAGCCCCACCGGCAGGGACACTGCACCTGTAAGCCGTCTCTAAAACCAGCGAGCCGAAATGTGCAAGCTCGGTTTTTAGCATACCTTGGCTAGAGTCCTCACGCATTGATTTTAAAGAATTGGAACAGACTAACTCTGCAAAGCCCTCCGATTTATGAGCATCGGAAAACTTGAGTGGCTTTTGTTCAAACAGGGTTACCTGCACCCCTTTTTTTGCTAGGAAATATGCCGCCTCGCACCCTGCAAGACCGGCTCCGATAATATTAACCTTCATTCTTCTCTTTTTTTCCTTTTTTTATAGGTGTTGGTGCGCACAGCGCACAGCCTTCTTTTATACAGTGGGGCTTTGCCGTCTTGCCGGATTTTTTAAACATTGTGCTGCCGCAGCTTTCGCAAATGCTCTCGGTTGGCTCTTCCCAAGTGATAAACTTACATTCGGGAGAGCTTTCACAGGCGTAGAACACTCTGCCCTTTTTGCTGGTGAGTGAAAGTATCTTAGAGCCGCAATTGGGGCAGGTGCCCTTGGCATACTTCACAATTCTTTTGGTGTTTTTACAGTCGGGAAAGCCGCTGCACGCCAAGAATTTTCCGAATTTGCCTATCTTTACTGCCATGGGCTTTCCGCACAGCTCGCAAACTTCATCGGTAAGCTGCTCGGGCACCTTGATTTTTTGCCCCTCCATGTCCTGATTAGCCTTTTCCAAGTCCTTGCTGAACACGTCATAAAACTCTGCCAAAACCGCTGTCCACTCCTTGTTGCCCATCTCGATTTTATCAAGAGCGTCCTCCATGCTTGCGGAAAATTGGACGTTCACAATGTTGGAAAACTGCTTTTCCAGCAGGTCATTTATGGTTATCCCAAGCGCCGTGGGCACTAGCTTTTTAGCGTCACGCTCCACATACCCACGCTCGGTTATTGTGTATATTATAGGTGCGTAGGTGGACGGGCGGCCGATGCCGTTTTCCTCCAGTGCCTTGATGAGGGTTGCCTCGGTGTATTCCGACGGCGGCTGGGTAAACTTTTGCAGTGCCTCAATCTCTTTAAGCTTTAGCTTGGTGTCGCTTTCCATAGCAGGCAGCGCCGTTTCCTTTTCCTTTTTTTCGTCCAAAAGCTCCTCGTACAGTGCGGTGAAGCCCTCAAAAACTACCGTGTAGCCCGATGCCTTGTATATGTGCTTGCCACAGGCTAAGTCAACATTCACCGTCTCCTGCAAGCAGTCGGACATCTGGCTTGCCACAAAGCGCTCCCATATTAGCTTGTACAGCTTTGCGGTGTCTCCGGAAAGTGAGCCGTAAACTATGTCGGGGGTTATCTCCACATTGGTGGGTCGCACCGCCTCATGGGCGTCCTGTGCAGTGTTTTTTTGCTTGTATACACGCTTATAATTGGGGATATAATCCTCGCCAAACTTACCCTTTATAAACTCCTTTGCCCCCAAAACCGCCTCGTCGCTCAAACGCAAGGAGTCGGTTCTCATATAGGTTATAAGCCCTAAATACCCGTATCCCGTTATCTCAACGCCCTCGTACAAGGTTTGTGCCGCCCTCATGGTTCTAAGTGCGGTAAATCCCAAGCGGCGAGATGCCTCCTGCTGCATGGAGGAGGTGATAAATGGGGGTGCGGGAGACTTTTTGCGCTCGCCCTTTGTTATCTTGGCAATCTCAAAATTCTCTTTTTCGCTATCCTCTTTAATGGCAAGAGCCTGTTTTTCGTTGTCTATTTCGCATTTTTTGCCGTCTGTGCCATAGTACCGTGCCTTTAGCCTTTTAACATTTCCCGCAACGGATAAGCTGGCATCAATGTTCCAATATTCCTGTGGAATAAAGCTCTCCACCTCTTTATGGCGGTCGGCAATCAGCTTTACCGCAACGGACTGCACCCTGCCTGCGGACAAGCCGCCCCTCACCTTTTCCCATAGAAATGGGGACAGCTTGTAGCCCACAATTCTATCTAAAATTCTCCGTGCCTGCTGTGCGTTAATCAAATCCATATCAATGGTGCGTTTGTTGTCCATACCCTCTGTGATACCTTTTTTGGTAATTTCCCCAAAGGTCACACGGTTTTTTTCGTCGGTATTCAGCTTTAAAATATGTGCTAAATGCCAAGAAATCGCCTCTCCCTCACGGTCAGGGTCAGTTGCTAAATACACTATCTCGCTTTCGGCTGCAAGGCTTTTTAATTCCTTTATCAGCTTGCTTTTTCCGGGGATATTGATGTATCTCGGTTTAAAATTATTTTCAAAATCCACGCCAATCTGCCCCTTTGGCAGGTCACGTATGTGCCCCATGGAGGCGATGACGGTGTAGTCCTCCCCAAGATATTTTTTGATGGTTTTTGCCTTTGCCGGGGACTCCACTATAACTAGTTTGGACATTTTATTCTCCTTAACTGTTGTGACTATTTAAAACTATGCTTACAAAATAGCCGTTGTACGGTGCATATCGCTGCTCTTTTCTTTGGCTTTTTTGCCTAAAAGCCGCTGTGCCCTTTGGCTTTTTTGCCTTAATTTCTAATAAAATAAACTCCTGAGGACTGCGCCTCTATTATCTGGCTCAATTCCAGCTTTGTCAGTGTGGATTTTAACAGCCGCATGGGTATATGCGTCTCGTCAAAAAGCTGTATAACGCTCTTGGTGCTATTCCCAAGGCTGTCATATATCGCCTGTTCATCCTCTGTCAATTTTAGCTTTGGCACTATGACCGTTCGGTCAAAATCCTCACGGCACAGCCCTAAAAAGGTCAGCACATCCTTTGCGCTTACAAGCGGGGTAGCCCCCTCGTGCACCAGCTTATTTGTGCCGCCGTACATCTCGTTTGCCCCATCCCCCGGCACTGCAAACAGCTTTTTGCCGTACTCCAAGGTGTTCTTTGCCGTGGCAAGCGAGCCGCTTTTGCGCTTTGCCTGTATGACGCACACCCCCTTGGAGCTTGCGGCTATCAGCCTGTTTCGCTCAAGAAAGGTTGTTGGCGGCGTTGGCTTTCCCACATGGTACTCGCTTAAAACACAGCCACGGTTTATTATGGTATTTTGCAATTCCCCATGGGCTACGGGGTAGGCTATGTCAAGAGACGTGCCTATAAAAGCGATGGTTTTCCCATTCTCTTTAAGCGCCGCCTTGTGGGCTTCCCCATCAAGACCTTGGGCAAGACCGCTTGCTATAACCACTCCGTTTCGAGCTAGGGCGCTTGCTATACTAGCGCAAATTTTGCGCCCATCCCTGTCCGGATTTCTTGAACCTACAATCCCTATAATGTTTGGGGCTTTTAGCAGAGATATGTCCCCTTTGTAAAACAAAATCACCGGAGCATCCAACATATTTTTAAAGTATAAAGGGTAGCTATCATCGCAGTACGCTAGAGACTCTATGCCGTATCGGTAGTGCTTGTTCGCCACTGCCTTTGCCTCGTCTAGCGTCACCGTCAACGCCCTTTCCATCTGCTTTGGCAGCATAAAAGGATAGTCTCCCCATCCCTTGCGCCTTTCATACAGCTCCTGGGGTGTAAAGCCGCAGTCGGCAATCTCACCGCCATTTTTGCATTTTGTACCCACCACCATGGCAAGCCAAATGTTGTAAATATCCATCATTCACCCCTTAGCTGCCACATGATAATCCCTGCGCTTATGGCGGCGTTCAGTGACTCTATGCTGTCCGACATGGGTATCTTTATTTTATATTTTGCCGCCTGTAAGGTTTTTTCGCTTATTCCGCTGCCCTCATTGCCGATTATTACCGCCAGTGGCAGAGGGATTTTTTCCTGCCCTAAAAAGCTTTCTGTATCTAGGCAAGCGGCAACTGTCGCCACCCCATTGGCGTTTAAATCCGCCACAAGCTGGGGTATATCCTGCACCTTAAATACATTTAATTTTACGCTTGCCGTCATCCCGACCGCAGAACCTTGGGAGAATAGATGTCTGCACATTTTGCCGACACCACCACGTTTTCATACCCAAGTGCCAGCGCTGTGCGCATTATCGCCCCTAAGTTGCCCGGGTCTTGGACATCCTCCAGTATAAGCAATTTTTGTGCGGAAAATATGTCCTTAATCTCCGGTTTTTTCATTTGAAACACACCGAAAACCCCTTGGCTTGTCCTGTCCTCACAAAGCTTTTCGCTTACCTCCTCGGTTATTATAAACACGTCCTTGTCCTGCAAAAGCTCCTCATATCTATCGTACTCGCCCTGCATGAAAAACAAGCTCTCCGCTTTAAAGCCCGCCTTTATAATGTCCATAACCACCTTGGGGGTGGAGGCAAAAAACAGCCCCTTTTCGGCTCTTTCCGATGGGCTTTTAGACAGCTTCACCGCCTGCTTAACCTTTGGGTTATCCTTGCTTTTTATTATATTGAGCATAAAATTCCCTTTCCTTTTTGCCCCTTTAAAAACACTTTTAACGCTGATTTTACCCAAAACCAACGGTTTAAAACTATCTTTAAATACAAATTGACGCCCTATCACAACGAGGTGATAAGGCGTAAATATCAAATATTACAGAGCTTTTTTAGCGGTTTCTACAAGTGCTGCAAAGGCTGCGGCATCGTGTATTGCAAGTTCTGACAGCATTTTTCTGTTCAGTGTTATGTTTGCTTTTTTAAGACCATTCATAAATGTTGAATAGTTCATATCGTGCATTTTAACAGCGGCAGAAATTCTGGTTATCCACAGACGACGGAAATCTCTCTTCTTTTGTTTTCTACCAACAAAAGCGTAGTTGCCGCTCTTCATAACCTGTTGCTTTGCCATCTTGAAATGCTTTGATTTTGAGCCCCAGTAGCCCTTTGCCATCTTTAATGTTTTGTTTCTTCTTTTGCGAGTCATCATCGCGCCTTTAATACGAGCCATTATATTATCTCCTCTTTAAATATCAATAAGTTAAATTTACACAAATTATGCGTATGGTAGCAATTTTTTAATAACTGCTGTGTTGGTTTTGTCTGTGTAGCCTGTTCTTCTAAGGTTTCTTTTTCTCTTTGTTGACATTTTAGTTAAGATATGGCTTCTGAATGCCTTGCCTCTTTTTACCTTGCCGCTCTTTGTAATTCTAAATCTCTTTTTAGCACCTGTGTGTGTTTTAATTTTGTACTTCATTGGGAAATTCCTCCTACTTTTTTATTTGTTCTGTGCGGGAGCTATAAACATCTGCATGCTCCTGCCCTCAAGCTTTGCGGGTTTTTCAATAACGCCGCCCTCTACTGTTTCGCCAAATCTTGCCATAACCTCAAGACCAATTCTTGAGTGTGCCATCTCTCTGCCCCTAAAACGAATAGATGCTTTAACCTTATCACCATTTTTCAAAAACTTGTTTGCCTGATTGACCTTGGTGTTAAAGTCGTTGGTGTCGATGTTAAGTGAAAGGCGAACCTCTTTAATTTCAACAACTTTTTGGTTCTTCTTGTTTTCCTTTTCCTTTTTCTGCTGCTCGAAACGGAATTTGCCGAAATCCATGATACGACAAACAGGTGGAGCGGCTGCCGGAGCAATCTTAACTAAATCTAAACTTGCATCCTCCGCTAACTTTAAAGCCTGCACTGTGGTTATTACACCAAGCTGGCTTCCGTCTGCACCGATAACTCTAATTTCCTTGTCTTTAATTTCTTCGTTGATCTCAAGTTCCTTTTTTGTACTAATGATAAAGCACCTCCATTTAAAATATAGGGCAAAGCATATTGCCCTTTTTGGCAAAAGAAAAGTGCGTATAATTTATACGCACTCTAAAATAAACTAAACATTGAACCCTTTATTGGTTAAAAGTTACTTTATTGACCCGACCGCAAGCTGCGATACAAGGTGAGCACGATAAACGTGGCTACTTTATTGCTTTAAGTATTATACTATGGCTATCCTAAAATGTCAACTGCCAATATGTGAAATATTTTATATTCCGGATAATTTTTCATCTGTTGTGCCCCCCCCCGAAAATCAAAACTCAAGGTACTGCCCTAAATGAAAGCTATATATAATACATTTAATATCCGTCTTTTCAAAGAGATATCCTGTGGCGTATCGGTATAATTCCAGTTGCTTTTGGTATCTTTGATAAAGGGTGTCCATATCGCTCACCCTGTCGGTTTTGTAGTCGATGACATACGCTCTTTCCCCTTTTAGCGCCACACAGTCGATGACACCCTGCACTAAAACCGTCTCCTTGTCATAGGTGCTGTCTTGTAGCGCCTTGCCTGCATTGTAGGGCACTAAAAACTCTTTTTCCGTGTATATTTTGTCGGCGTTTAAAATTATCTGTGCCACAACGCTATCCACAAAGGTTTTTATCTGGGAAAGATTTATAAGCTGTGGCTCTATCAAATTTAAGCTTGTGAGCCGCTGAACCTCACTGTCAAGGTTTGCCCGTGCCAATAAAATGTCGGTGTGCTGTGCAAAGCTGTGCATAGCTGTGCCCCTTTGCGCCGCTGTAACCTTTTGTTCCTTGGCAAAAAATGGCACTGGAAGCTTTATTGGCGGCGGCGCTTTTGCAATTTCCCCCACGGAAAGCTTGATGGGCAGCTTGGTTTTATCAATATTTTTGTACCGATAGTTAAACCCCTGCATCATTCTTTCCAGCTCCTCCTTTGGCACTGTACAGGATGGTTTTTCCCCCTCTTGATTGCCATTTGGAAGGTCTTGGAGATTTTTCTGCCCTGCCTTTTGGTTTTTCACGCCTTGGTTTTCCTCCTGACCGCTATCGTCTACAATTGTCGCTGACGTTATATCATCGGGATTTATAATGTTCA
Organism: Oscillospiraceae bacterium; assembly: GCA_036667055.1. Taxonomy (GTDB): domain Bacteria; phylum Bacillota; class Clostridia; order Oscillospirales; family Ruminococcaceae; genus RGIG3102. The sequence continues at coordinate 11,268 of JAVWUR010000033.1, read as the reverse complement.
TCTGCAAAAAATCCCCTGCCTTAGAATTTTCCGCCGACAAATCCCCATCGCACACCCCTTTATGGTCAAGATACCCCATCAAAACCCACTCTATTGGGGTGTTGGCGCTTCTCACAGCGTATGGGTGCACCTGTTTACTCGTGCGCTCCATAAGCCGTGTGAGGGTATTTTCGGTAAACAGATTGTTGTACTGCGCCGTCAAAAACAGCATGTTTTTTGCCCTTGTAAGCGCCACATAAAGTAACCGCATCTCATCGTCCGCTAAGGTAGCGAGGATTTTATCCTTTATCGCCTTGACCCCTGCCGTTGACACATTGTACCCAAAGCTCTCGTTGGAATAGGTTGCCATGCCGAGCTGTGTGTCCATCATAAGGCGTTTTGACCTGTCCTGCTTGTTGAATTTTGTCCCCAGCCCCGACACAAAGCAGATGGGAAATTCCAGCCCCTTTGAGGTGTGCATGGTCATGATTGCCACTGTGCCTGACGGCCGCTGAAACGCCGTGGACGCCCCCTTGCCGCTTTGGATGTACAAATCTATCCAGCGGATAAAATCGTTTAGGGTGCTCTGGTAGCCAAGGGCATAATTTTTAGAAAAGGCGATAAACCAACGGAGATTTTCCCGCTTTTCCTCTCCATTTTCCTCAAAGGCAAGCTTTTGGTAGTAGCCGGTTTTTTTTATGATATAGTTTACCAATTTGTCGGCGGAATACACCCTTGCCGCCGCCGCAAAGTCCTTTAGCGTCTCTAAAAATTCCACCGCCCGCTCATCCTTCGACAGTGCCAGCGCCCTGTAAAGGCTCTCCTTTTGAGCGCCAAGGCGCACCTTTAAAATTTCGTCCAGAGAAAACCCAAACAGCTCCCCAAACATACCTGCCGTGAGATACACCTCCTGCAAGGGATTGTTTATTATGCGCAGTACCGAGATTACGCTTTGCACCTCGGGCTTGTTGAGTATCAGCTCGTTGTCCTTTATATAGGCTTTCAGCCCCTGCTCTTTCAGCGCCTCGCCATACAGCTTTAGATTTTTTGTGTTGCGCAAAAGTATACAAAAATCATCGCTTGTGACGGCTCGCTCCCCCTCTTGGTCGGCAATTTTAAAACCGCTGTCTATCATTCCCTTGATTTTTTGCGCCACAAGCTGGGGTTCTTTGTCACAGCATATATCTATCTGCACCCCTATTTGCGCCGTGGCTTCCTTGCCCTCTGGCGCCTTTAACTGCTCGCCACAGCGGTAATCCACGCTGCCTACATCTGTAGACATAATTCTTTCAAAGAGATAGTTCACCCCGTCAATCACCTGTTTTTCACTGCGGAAGTTGTGGGGCAGCATTATTGTTATGCCACGGTCGGGATGGTCAATGCCTATCTGCCGCTTTTTTAAAAGTATTTCGGGGCTGGCTTTTCTAAAGCCGTAGATGCTCTGTTTAACGTCCCCCACCACAAAAAGATTTTCCTCGTTTTCTCGTGACAGCGCTGTAAAAATCATGTCCTGAACAAAGCTTGTGTCCTGAAACTCGTCCTCCATAATCTTCACATATTTTTCCTGCAAGGTTTTCGCCAATGGGGTTCTCTCCCCGTTTTCCTGTACCAATAATTCCACCGCAAAATGCTCAAAGTCGGAAAACTCAAAGGTTTTTTGCTCCCTTTTCAGCTCCAACAATCGGTCATAATAGAGTATAAAAACCTCCGTCATGGCTTTGATGTAGGGGGTGGTCTGCTCCTTTTGCTTTTCATACCGCTCTGCATCTAGATAACATATGCTGTCTGCCATGTCGCTTATCGTTTCCTTTAGCTTTTTTCGCACATTCTGTATGGCGGTGGATTGGGCGCACTTTGGCTTTGCGGTGCCAAGCTTTTGTATGGGGGCATTGATTAGCTCCCACACCTTATCTATCTTCCCTTTAGAAAATTCAAGGTCAATGCGTTCCACTAGGTTTTTATCCTGTTCAATGGAGTTTTCATAGCCCTCAAAGCAGCCCATGTCATATAGCTCTGCCTCCCTGTTTACCAGATATTGGGCGTAGCTTATCTCCTGCCCCAACTCATTATGAATACCCTTGTAAACCTCGGTTTCCCCAAATTCCTTGTCCGTTGCAAGGCAGCTTAGCTCCTGTGCTTTTTGCCGTGGAAAGGGCAGTGCGGAAAAGTAGTAGAACATCTCCTTTAAAAATTCCCTCACCTGTTTATCCTGACTGGATTTTCCAAACAGAGACACAAACCTTGCAAAGCTATCAAGGGTGTAGCCCCTTTGCATGGCGTAGTCAATCGCCCTGTCGTGCAAGACGAGCGCCTTTGCCTCATCGCAGATGGTAAAGTCCGGTGACAGGTTTAGCGTCTCAAAATTTTCCCTTGTAAGCTTTATGCAAAAGGCGTGTATTGTGGATATATCTGCCTTTTGCAGCGCCATCTTTTGGGTTTTAATGTAGGTGTTGTCGGGGTTCTCCTTTATTTTTTTGTTTAGCCCCCGCTCTATTTTATTTTTAAATTCCTTTGCCGAGGCGTTGGAAAAGGTGGCGATTAACAGGCGGTCTGCCGAGGTTTTATTGTCCTCGTCAAGGAGTATCCGCAAAGCCTTTTCCACTAGCACTGTGGTTTTTCCGCTGCCTGCCGCCGCACTTAGCACCGTCAGCTTGCCCTTGGCATCAATTGCCGCTAGCTGCTCACTTGTCCAGTTTGTCCCCATGTTCCTTTTCCTCCTCCTTTTTAAAATCGTTCTTTTGTTTTTCCCGCAATCGGTCCTTTGATTGGCACACGCACCCAAAATCGCACCATTCGCACTGGGTTTTCTCGTTGCCTAAATCTAAAGGCAGGCTGTCAAACTCGCCCCCATACACCCCTTGCGCCATCTTTTTTATCATGTCTTGGGCGTAGTCCAGTATCCTTTCAAACTGCCTTTCGCTCACCACCTCGCTGCCCCTTAGCGCCGAGATTTTATCCTCTCCTTTTAGCACCCCAAAGCTCCCCTTTTGCCCTTGGTCGAAGGCTTTTGAAATCTTCTGATTTTCCACCGCCATGCCTACCGGCGTGTACAGCTCCTGCTCCGGCTTGTCAAAGGTAAAGGCGGCATCGCTGGGCTGGTACACCACCGCTCCGGGTTTTGGGTTTTTAACCCCCTGTATTCCATCCTCTATCACCGCCGACATATACAGTAGCAATTGGCTGGACAGCCCATTATAAATGTCGTCCAGTTTAAAGTCTTTTGTGCCGGTTTTGTAGTCTACAATGCGGATGTAGCTTTCCTTATCCGTCTCCATCACGTCTATCCTGTCGCATACCCCCACCACGCTGACGGTTTTATCCCCCTCTATTTTCAGATTTAAGGGTGCTAGTCCACCCCCAAAGCCTATTGGCTGCTCCATGGCTATAGGGCGAAATTCCGATGCAGACTGCTCTCGGTGGATGTAATGCAGTAGCTGTAAGGCATTTTGGTGCATATTTTCTAATAGTGCCGAAAACCTTGCCGTCTCCCTCACGGTTTTGGGGTAGGTGTCAATAGCATACTGATTTACCAAGCTATCCACATCCTTTTTAACCGTCTCCCACTCTGTTTTATAGTAGTCTGCCTTGTATTTTGACAGCACCATTTGCGCCACATAATGGAGGTAGTCCCCTGCCTCTCTCTGGGTAAGGCTCGCCTTTCTAAGGGGCTTTATCTTTAACAGCCGCTGTAGAAAATATCCAAAAGCGCACTTGTAATAGGTTTCCGCCGCCGTTGGAGATATCACCATATTATCCCCCAACATTTTATCTATTATGTCGGTGTCCATAACCTTGAACAGCCTTTCCTTTAGCTGCACTCGAGGAATGTCCAGCTCCTTTAAAATTTCTGCCCCAAGCTGTGGCTCCGTCTCGCTGATGTACTGGACAAAAAACTCTGTGGTTATACAGTAGTCCCACACACAAAGCTCTAGCTTTGGCAGTTCCAATGCCTCCTTTATCCCCTGTGCCTCACCGGACAACAGCTCTTGAGTGTCAAGGTTTTTTTTCGCATAGGAGATAAACAGCTTTTCACTGGCTGTGGTCATAGTCTTGTAAAAATACAGGCTTTCAAAGCTGAACCGTTCCTCAAAGCCGCTGCCCAGCTCCAAATCATGCTCCTTTAAAAACTCTCGGTCGGCACTGGAAATCAGCTTGCCCTCGTTTATTAGGGAGGGGAACACATCCTGCGCTACCCCCACCACAAACACCGCCTTGACCGCATCAATCTTCATTCTCGCCGGAGTGGACACCATTACGCAGTCCTGTGTTTCGGGTGCAAAGCCCAGCTTTGTCCCTGCCACCATCAAGGCAAACAGCGCCGACAGCTCCAATGGCTTAAATATGTCCTCTGCCGTAATCTCATAGAGCTGCTCGAGACACTGAATTGCCGCCTCCCATTGGCGCTGTAGCAGCTCCTGCCCCTCCTTCTCCTCGCTTGTGAGCTGAGCTATCACAATTTCCTCGCTGGTAAGTGCGGTGATTATCCTGTAAACCCACTCCAAAATTGTCCGTGCCAAATAGGGCGTTTGGGGCTGTGCATAGGGGGCAAATATCTCCTTTACGCTCTGTGTAAGGTCGTTTATTCTGTTCAATATCTCCTGTTCGCTTTCGTCGGGCTGCTGTGTCATCCCACCGGGGGACAGCACAAAGGGCTGCTGCCAATCTAGGCTCTGCTCCTGCCACACGTAGAGATAGTTTTCCAAAAAGGATATGGTGTCCTTGTCATAAGCGGTCAAGCCTGTTTTTAAAAGGGGAAGAATGGTGTTTTCATTCACCCCATCATTCATAATTGCAAGAATACTTTTTATAAGCATAATGGGAGCGCTAGAGGATATTATTCGATTTTGGTCGATAAAAAAAGGTATTTCGGCGGCGGAAAAGCTCTCCTCAATTTGGTTTTCATACCTTTCAAGCTGAGGGCAAACCACGGCGATATCATTATAGCTATACCCCTGCTTTGTAAGCTTTACTATCTCCCCACAGACCCCGCTTATCTCGCAGTATTGATTTTTATATTCCGTGACAAATGCGTCCTTGTTCCCATCAAGAGGTGGCAGGGGTTTTCCTAACAACAGATTGTCAATGGCTTTTAGGGTGTTGTTTTTAAAGCGATGCTGCTGTGTTAAAAGTATGGGCGCCGCCACTGCAACCCCGCTTTTTTTCGCCAGTGTCACAAGACGAGCCGCCGTTTTCTTGGTGTAGCATAAACTGCCTGTGCCGCCGCTTGTGTCAAACAGGCTGTCGGCGGTCAGCGCCACCGTGACGTTTTCCCCCTTTTCAAGCAGCCTTTGGAGAATTTTATACTGCCCAAAGCTGAAGCTCTCAAAGCTGTCCACATATATTTGAGCTTTGTCCGTGTAGCTAAGAGGCAGCGTCTCCCCAAGAGCCGCCAGCACGTCCTCGTTGTCACAGAATTTGTCCCCAAGCTGGGCGCAATATTCGCTGTATATAAGGGCGATATCCTTTAATTTTTCGCTGTGGTTGCCCGAGCCTTGAGACACCTTGTACAGCACCTCTCCGGATATTCCATTGCGGCGAAAATCATCAAACACGCCGCTTAGCTCAAAGGAAAATTGAATGTTCTGCTTTTGCCCTTGGTAGGCGTTTAGGTGCTTGTACACATTGTCCAAGCTTTTTTTGGCTATCACCGCCTTGCCTGCCGCCGTGAGCACATTTTTTATTCCGCTGCCCGTTTCGCTTTGCACGTCTCGCAAAAGAGAGGTAAAGCTGAACACCGACACCAGCGAAAACTGGGATTTTTCAAGGGAGGAAAATATCTCCGTTTCCCCTGTCTTGCTAAACTGCTCCGGCACTAGCAGCAGGCTTTTTTTGCCCTCCTGTGCGTTTTGTTGTATCTGTTTTTTTATATATTCACTTTTCCCCGTGCCTGCCGTGCCCAAAATAAGCTTTAACATAGCGTCCCCCTGTCCTTTTTATTATTTGCCGCCACACCAACGCAGCCCCTTGGCTGTAAAGCAATCGCCGCCCTTGCAAAATCAAAACAAGCAAGCAAATTCAACTGGTAAATCCGCTTGCTTTGTCCTTTATTAATAGTACATATATAGCTGACAGGGTATCATACCATTGTACAGCTTTCTGCGTTTGGTGGCACTTCTCCCAAAATTATCCTCAAATTCAGCATCGGAGGTTATTATATAGCTTGCTTTTACTGGGTTTTGCTCCAGACGCTTTGACAGTACCTTTTCCAGTGCCGTCGCCGTTTCCGTGTCTCCCAGACGCTCGCCATAAGGAGGGTTTGTGATTACAATGGCATCGCTTGCCGGAGAAAACGCCTTTACATCCCCCTCAAAAAAGTTCACCACGCTGCCCACCCCTGCCTTGACTGCGTTTTGCTTTGCCACCTCGATAATCAAAGGGTCGATGTCAAAGCCGTATGCCTTAAATTCTGTATCACGTTTAATTGCCGCCTTCGCCTTTTGCCGCTCATCTGCCCACACCTGCTTTGGAATAAAGGCGTAGCTTTCCGCCGCAAACCCTCTTTTTAAACCGGGGGCGATGTTCAAGGCTTTCTGTGCCGCCTCAATAAGCAGTGTGCCCGAGCCGGTAAAAGGGTCCTGCACCACCGAGTTATCCCGTATTCTGGCAAGGTCGACAATTGCCGCCGCCAGCGTCTCTTTGATGGGTGCTTCTCCGCTTTGACGGCGGTAGCCACGCTTGTGCAGCCCATCCCCCGAGGTGTCCAGCATAACCGCCACTAAATCCTTGCGGATGGACACACGAATTTTATATAAATCCCCTGTTTCGGGTAAGACATTTGTGCTGTAAGATTTTTTAAGCTTTTCCACAATCGCCTTTTTTACAATGCTCTGACAGGCAGGCACGCTTGACAAGGTGGAGGACAGGGAAGAGCCTTTCACAGGGAACTGTGCGTTTTGGGGCATAAGAGCCTTCCAATCTATGGAGAACACCCCGTCAAACAGCTCGTCAAAGGTTTTGGCGGTAAATTCTTTAAGCAAAATCACCACTCGCTCTGCGGTTCTAAGGTTTATGTTCGCCGCCGCTATTATACTTTCGTCCCCTTTAAACAGCACTCTGCCATCGGTTACTTCAATATCGGTGCCCCCTATTCTCTTGACCTCATAGTTTAAAACGGACTCGGTGCCAAAGTAGCAGGGTGCTATAAGTGTATATTGCATTTATCGTTCCTTTCGTCAGCACGCATATGGGTGCCGTAAAAATCAAAATAGGAACTCCTGTTACAGAGCTCCTATTTATTATAGACTATTTATTCCGGTAAAAGCAAGCCATATTTGCCATCTTTACGTTTGTAGACAACATTTATTTCCTCTGTCACAATATCTTTAAAGATAAAGAAGGTATGTCCCAGCATATTCATCTCCAAAATTGCGTCCTCAACGGATTGTGGCACTAGGTTAAACACCTTTTTGCGAACAATTTCAAAATCTTCCTCGTCCTGCTCGTCCTCCCCTACTATATATCCGTAATTCTTATATTTTTTAGATATTTTTTCTTTGTTTCTGGTGATTTGTGCCTCTAGCTTATCCGCTGCAAGCTCCAATGCCAGCTCCATCTTATCGGCACTTTTTTCACTGCGGAAGGTTGCGTTTCTATCTTTGATGGAAATTTCTACCGTTTGCCAATTTTTTTCTACCGTCACTGTGACTGTAGCCTGTGCTCCGCTTGGAAAAAACTTGTCCAGTTTGCTAAGCCTTTCCTCCACTGACTCCAAAAATGGTGCTTTGAGTGTAACTTTTCTGCCTATTGTGTTTATTTTCATAATCCTGCCTCCTCAAGTGAAGTTGGTACTTTTTTTGTACCTTGCCTTATTGTAGCACATTCAACACAACCTTTCAACATCTTTAATGTAATTTTCAACATCTTTCATATAAATTTCAATAATTGGCACTATAAAAATATTTTATACCCCTCTGGCAACATTCGACAGATTTTTTATTCTGTTGGTGGTAACATATATTCACAGGCATTTACCCCTTGTCAGGCTGAGGGATAGATAGCCTTGCATTTCCTCATATACTTTTTCTCTTGCAAAAAAGCTGCTCTCAAAGGCAGCTTTTTTGTCGCTGTAACAAGATATCACAATAGTTACACAAACTTAGCATTGACAAATCCCCTTTAATAGTATATATTATTAAACAATCCGTAAGGGAGTAGTTTGCGTGCATCTGCACGTTTTAAGTCAACATACATGACCGCATATGGGTCTGGCTTAAATGTAAAGAACAAGACTTGCGTACAGTTATAACACTGTATGTGGGTCTTTATTTTTTTATCCACAGATTAATTGCCAACACTATGTTTATATGTGGATTTCCACAGGGAAAGAGAGGATTTTTATGAAATTTTATTGCGAAGAAACACAAGCAGTTTTCAAAGACCTTGACAGCAGTGACGCAGGTTTAACCACCCCACAGGCTGAAAGACGCATTGAGCAGTTCGGGTATAACAAGCTGGACGAGGGAGAGAAAATCACCCTTTTACAGCGGTTTTTAGCCCAGCTAAAGGACCCTATGACAATTATTCTTTTGGTTGCCGCCGCCGTTAGCGGTGTGACTGCCGCCTACAGCGGAGAGAGCTTTGCCGATGTTATCATCATCTTGACCGTTGTTATAATCAACGCTCTTTTGGGTGTATACCAAGAGAACAAAGCAGAAAAGGCAATTGAAGCTTTGCAGGAGATGGCTGCTGCCACCAGCAAGGTCATAAGAGACGGCAAGCAGGTTTCCATGAAGAGCAGCGAGCTTGTCCCCGGCGATATTGTGGTTTTGGAAGCAGGAGACGCAATTCCGGCAGACGGACGTATCATCGAGAGTGCCAGCTTGAAAATTGAGGAAGCTGCCCTCACCGGCGAGAGTGTTCCTGTTAACAAGATGATTGCCGCCTTGGGGCTTTCCGGCGAAAAGGATGTGCCTTTAGGGGACAGAAAAAATATGGTCTATATGGGCAGCACCGTGGTTTACGGCAGAGGCCGTGCGGTTATCTGCAACACAGGTATGACCACCGAGATGGGCAAGATTGCCGATGCCTTGGCTAACACTCAGGAGGGGCAGACCCCCTTGCAGAAAAAGCTGGCACAGCTTGGCAAAACCCTTAGCGTTCTAGTGCTTGGCATCTGTCTTTTCATCTTTGCCTTTAGCCTTATCAAGGCTGGCGATTTCCATATGAATGTAATTCTTGACACCTTTATGGTTGCGGTTTCCTTGGCTGTTGCCGCCATCCCTGAGGGGCTTGCCACCGTTGTAACCTTGGTTTTGAGCATCGGTGTTACCAATATGTCCAAGCGAAATGCAGTTATCCGCCGCTTGACCGCCGTTGAAACACTGGGCTGTGCACAGATTATATGCAGCGACAAGACGGGCACACTCACCCAAAATAAAATGACTATCGTTGAGCATTATGGCGATGTGAAGGATTTATCCTACTCCTTGGCACTGTGCTCTGACGCAAAATTAAATGACCAAAATGAGGCGGAGGGCGAGCCTACCGAATGTGCCCTTGTAAACTTTGCCTACAAGCAGGGCTTTACAAAGCAGCTTGTGGAAAAAGAGCTGCCCCGTGTGGCGGAAGCTCCCTTTGACAGCGGCAGAAAAATGATGAGTACCATCCATAAAAACGGTGACGAGTTTATGCAGTACACCAAAGGTGCTCCCGATGAAATTTTAAAATGCTGTACCACCTATGAAAAGGGCGGCGAAATTCTCCCCTTGACCGAGGAGGTTCGCAAGGAGATTTTGGTACAGAACAAAGCCTATGCCGACAAAGCACTGCGTGTTCTCGCAGGGGCTTACCGTCTGCACGAGACAATGCCCGACAACTGCGAGGCATGTGCTTTGGAAAAAGACCTTACCTTTATCGGGCTTGTGGGTATGATTGACCCTATTCGCCCCGAGGTTTTAGGTGCAATTGCCGAGTGCCGCACCGCCGGAATACGCCCCATTATGATTACCGGCGACCACAAGGACACCGCCGTTGCTATCGCCTTGCAGCTTGGCATCATCACCGACCCATCCCAAGCTATCACAGGGGCACAGCTCAATGAAATCAGCGATGATGATTACGAGACAGCCATTGAAAACTACAGCGTTTACGCTCGTGTTCAGCCCGAGCACAAGGTTAGAATAGTTAACACTTGGCGTAAAAAGGGCTATATAACCGCTATGACCGGTGACGGCGTAAATGACGCACCTAGCATAAAAGCGGCAGATATCGGCATAGGAATGGGTATCACAGGCACTGACGTAACTAAGAATGTTGCCGATATGGTTTTGAGCGACGATAACTTTGCCACCATTGTAACCGCAGTTGAAGAGGGCAGACGGATTTATGACAACATAAAGAAATCCATTCAGTTCCTCCTAGCGTCCAATATGAGTGAGGTTTTAGGCATCTTTGCCGCCACAATAATGGGCTTTACGCTGTTAAAGCCGGTGCATCTATTGTGGATAAACCTTATCACCGACTGTTTCCCTGCTCTTGCACTAGGCATGGAAAAGGGCGAGCCGGATTTGATGACCCGCAAGCCACGTTCCTCCTCCAGCGGAATTTTTGCAGACGGCTTGGGCTTTGATGTAGGCTACCAAGGTATTCTTGTCACCATCGTCACCCTTTCCGCCTACTTTATCGGGCATTTTATGGAGAGCGGCGTTTGGGAGATTGCCAACAGTGCCGACGGTATGACAATGGCATTCTTGACTATGAGTATGGCGGAAATTTGCCACAGCTTTAATATGAGAAGTCAGCGTAACAGCGTGTTCAGCCTAAAAACCCAAAACCCCTTCCTGTTAGCTGCTATGGTAGGCAGCCTTGCCCTTACAACCTTGGTTATCTATGTACCGGGGCTTTCCACTGCATTTGGTTTCACACACATCAGCCTAAGCGAATACTTTGTCGCCTTGGCACTTGCTTTCAGCGTTATCCCCGTGGTGGAGATAGTAAAATTCATTCAAAGAAAGGTGTGCAAAAAGCCACAGGAAGGCTAATACACACATTTAACAGCCCATCTAACGCACAAATTCTTTAGGTGGCAAACAGAAAATATTCACCCTATAAAATACAAAATGCGGCTACAGAAATTCCATCTGTAGCCGCATTTTTTCTTGTTGCATTTTTGGTGGTGCTTTTGGTGGTGCTTTGGGTGGTGTCTATTGTTCTGTCCTTTAAGACAAAAAAACTGCCCTCATACAGGCAGTTTTACTTGTGACTATTTCTTTTTAGAGGAGCCGCCGCCCCTTTTTACCTCTTTTGACTTTTTATAATCGGAAAGCTTTTCTTCACTTTGGCTTTTAAAGC
>JAVWUR010000032.1:0-18327 GCA_036667055.1 Oscillospiraceae bacterium | reverse complement strand
TTAAGCAGTGCGTTGGCAGAGGCAGGGTTAAAGTTTTCGCAGTTGCAGATGATGACCACACGTTTATCTCCCGAAAGCGAGGAAAAGTTCACGTTTTCCCCCACCGCTCTTATCTGTGCCACCTTGATTTGACCGCTGGCTCCCTCCCCTGTGATAACCTGCACTAAGGGACTTTCTCCCTTTAAAACAAGCTGTTTTTCTTTCGGGGTTTTGCCCACAATTTCCGCTGCCAATAAACGGGCAAAGCAATTTACTCCAAAGCCCTTTTGCCCTGCAATAACCAAACCGTGGCTAAGCCTGCCTGAGTTTATCGCTGCAAGCAAGCTTAGCTTTGTGTTTTCGTTGCCGACAAAGTTATCAAGAACCATTATACCTTCTCAAATCTCTCCACGTCCACAACAAATATTGTTGCGCCGCCAACCGTTACCTCTAGAGGGAAGGAGGTTGTTACCCCAATGCCATAGGTTGCAGTGGACGGTACAATTTCCTTGCGCTGTTTTGAATGTTCGCTGATAATGCCCAGCACCGTGTCCACCTTTTCCTCTTGTGTACCGATAATCAGTGTTATATTTCCCGACATTAGAAAACCGCCGGTGGTGGCAAGCCTTGTCACGGAAAATTTCGCCTTGGTCAATGCACTGGAAACCTCTGAGGAGTCTTCCTTATTGATAATTGCAAATATTAGTTTCACAAAAATACCCCCTTTGTGATTTATTGTTTATTTTAAGCCAGCTAGCCGCCTTTGCTCTTCGCCGCCTAGCCTTTAGCCAAAGCAACCCTTGGCTTAATTATATAATAGCACTTTCCATTTAAAATTTCCACTACTATATTAACATTTATATGTATCTATAAGATATTGTTTTATTGGCAGCATGGCATTTTGCGCCATGGAAAGACACCGTACGCCAAGATTTATGTAGATTTGAGCGCTGGCAAAATCTGCCGCACTCTCTCCGCACACGCTCACAGGTATTCCTGCCGCCGCCGCATTCTTCACCGTAAGCTCCATAAGCTTTATTATGGAGGGGTGAATGGGATTATAGAACGCCGCAAGCGCTGTGTTTACCCTGTCTATCGCTAGGGTGTACTGGGTTAAATCGTTGGTGCCAATGCTGAAAAAGCTTACATACTGCGCCAGCTCATCGCTTATCAAGGCGGCGGAGGGCGTCTCTATCATAATCCCCCACACTATGTTATCTTTTGTTATTGTTTTTTCCTTTAGCAGACGGCTTTTCACCTCTTCCACAAGCTCCATATAGTCGGTAACGTCCTGCACCGTGCTCACCATGGGTATCATCACGTTCACCCTTCCGCATTGGTCGGCGGCGATAAGGAGCGCCTCAATCTGGTCGCAAAAAAGCTGTCGGTGGGCGTACATAAGCCGCACTCCACGGACTCCCAAAGCCGGATTTGGCTCTTTTTCTGGAGACACGTCCCCCAAGGGCTTATCCGCACCGATATCGTAGGTTCTGATGGTCACCGGCTTGCCCATTGCCGCCACTATACACTCACTGTAAAACTTTATCTGACAGGGGATGGTGAGGTTGTAGTTTTTGCTCATAAATAAAATTTCGCTTCTCACAAGCCCAATGCCCTGAGCGCCGTTATTTATGGCAAGGGTTATATCCTTTGGGTCATTGCAGTTGGCGTATATTGAAATTTCCTCACCGCCGGTATGTATTACCTGAGCGGATTTTAGCGCCTGTGTTGATATGGTATCCCGCTTTTCAAGGTTCATTTTGTGGGTGAACAGGGCGAGTGTTGCTTCATTTGGGTTTAAAAATATCTCCCCGCTATAACCGTCCAGAGCCAAGGTTTTTCCGGCAAAGAGCGGGTTTAAAATTTCACTGTTCACACAGCACACCGAGGGTATTCCCATGGTGCGTGCTATTATATTTGCGTGGCTTTGGTAGGCGCCCCCCACCGTGATAAACCCCATGGCAAGCTCTCTGTCGATGGTGGCAAGGTCGCTTGGCAGTATCTCGTCTGCCACCACAATCACCGGCTCTGTCAGTATAAACCGCTCTCGGCTTCTGCCGTCCAGAATGTCCACCACCCGAGTTAAAACGTCCCGTATATCGCTTGCTCGCTCGCTGAGATACCCGTCCTGTATTGACTTTAAACGGTGACAGTACTCCTCCATTGATTCCTCTGCCGCCTTTGCCGCCCCTAGCCCCAAGTCAATTTTTGTGCGGATAAGCTGGTTCATTCCATTGTCGTCCAGCATTACTAGCTGAAAGTTCAGTATGTCCTTGTGCTCCTTGTCGCTGCTCTCCATGAGCTGTCGCAGTTCATCCTTTGCCAAGATTACAGCGGCATCAAAGAGAGCCTTTTCCCGATGGGTGGCAAGCACCACTCGTTTAAAGCCGGTTATCCGCCTGTTTATTATCTTGATTTTTGCCACAGCAAGCCCGCCCGATGCGGCTGTTCCTACATATTTTACCATACGACCTCCGATAAACTATATTTTGTGGGGCTGACAGAATGACAATATTATCTAACGCCCTTTTAAGGCATTATATAAGCTGGTGAATTAGGGATAAAAACACATTTCCTAAATCCGTTGCCCCCACCGGCGCCACTAGGCGTGAGGAGAGTGTATCGTCCAAAAGCTGTTCATACTTTCCCTTTAACAGGGAGAGCTGTGCCCGATTTAACAGCATGACGGTCAACTCCTCTGTATAGATTTCCGTTATGGGCACACCGGCGCTGAGCATGGCGTTTTCCAAAACCGCCAGAAATTTATCGTAATCGGTTTCAATACCGTCACGGTCACGTTTTAAAAACATTTGGTAGCTTAAAAGTATGGTGGGGTGAAGCTTTGCCACCCTGTCACAAAGCTGTAAAAGCTCCGTACCGAAGCTGTCGTACATCTTTTGAATTTCCCCTAGCTTAAAGGCATACGCCACGCCCTCCAGCTTGCCAAACGCCTTGTAGGTGTCAAGGTAGCCCACGTCCATGTTGCGCTTTGCCAGCTCCGGCTTAAACTCTAAAATCGAGCCTAAGTCATGATAGCACACCACCTTGGTCATCTTTACATCGGAATATTTTTTTATAAGGGGCCGTGCGTGCCATCTGCCGTCCAAGTCGATTTCCACAATTTCCGTCGCCCCCATCTTTGCCGCTAGGTTGGAGGGAATGTTGTCAAAATAGCCGCCGTCAATGAAATGCTGACCGTCTATCTTTTTCATTTTAAGCAGGGGAAAGCAGGAACTGGACGCCATGACATAATCTATAAGCTGCCCTTTTGGAATATCATCAAGGGTTAACTCCATTGGTTTTAAGGTGGTGAGATTTACCGTCACTAACCCATATTTACAAGGAGATTTTCGCAGCTCCTCCTCGTCAATAAAGTTTGCTATCATCTCCTCTAATGGCTCCATATTCATGCCGCCGTCCGTTGCCACCTGCTTTACAAACCTTAAAATTTCCTTTGAGGAAAGCCCATTTGGCATACTTATAACGTCCCTGTCACTCAAGGACAGCCACATAGCCTTTGCATCATCAAACCTGTCCAGTGCCACTAAAGTTGCATTCATGCTGCCCACTGAAGTGCCTGTGACTATATCGGGTTTAAACCCCAGCTCCATAAGAGCTTGCCATGCACCGATGTGGTAGGAGCCTCTCGCCCCACCCCCTGCCAAAACAATCGCCTTAGGCATAAAACACCTTCTCTTTTCTAAATATAATATTCCTCTACTATTATAGACCATTGCTGTACTTCTATCGCTACATTTTATTATACAGCTACAAATCTATCTATATAATAGTATACCATATTATATATGCTTTTCACAGTATTTTTAGTAATTATTTTTTGAATTTTAATGGGATAATCTTTTCCCCCTGGCTCCATTTCCGCCGCCTTTTCTTTCACAAATATAATAACATTTTTTTTAGGCTTTTACAATTGGTATTTAATGTGTTATATTTATTGGTAATTATAGTTTTAACATTACTTTAACAAGATTGCAGAGGGTGTAACTATGGAAGATAACTGTAAAAAGCTAGCACGAGACATTTTAAATAAAGCCCTGCCTTTAATAGCCGCAGGGAAAAGAAAATATAGTGGGGCGGCGATGGTTATGGCGCCCATCTTTACAAGTGAAAATATCGCCGAGGGGTACATACAGCGAGTCAAGGCAATTGATGATGAAATTTTGTGCGACAGCTACAATGTTTACATTGATTTGGAGACGAAAAATCAGCATCCAACCCTTACGCAGGTGGACGAGCGACATCTTTTTATAACCTTTAACCCCCACAACAAAACCTATGTGAGGGCTATAATCACCTTGGCTAAAGGGTGCGGAGTTCTGTACACCCACAGCGTTATGCGAGCCATGCCCGACATTGTGGGGTACGAGATTTTCCGCCTGTACAGGACAAGGAAAATCTTAAAGATTTGGGATGTTCACGGCTCAGTGCCCGAGGAATTTGCTCTTTCTGACAACTACTATGAAGCGCAGAACGCAGGGGAGGCAGAGGAGCTTTTTATCGAGTGCTCCCACAGAATAATCACGGTCAACTGCGCCATGAAGCGCCATCTTGAACAAAAATATAATCGAGTTTTAGACAATGTGACGGTGCTGCCCATCTTTGGCACAGAGCCGGAAAATGCACGGGAGCTGCCAAAGCAAAAGCAAGGCTTTGACACGCCTACAGCGGTGTATGCCGGAGGTTTACAGCCTTGGCAGAACATTCCGCTTTTACAAAGCACAATAAAACAAGCCTTGACCCATTGTCGGTACAAGATATTTGTGCCCGATTCCCAAGAGTTTTGCCGTCTGTGGAAGGACTCCCCTTTGCCCCCCAGCCTGGAGGTGTCCTCAAAATCCCCACAGGAGGTTTTGGAGCAATACCGTTTTTGCCACTATGGGTTTGTGCTGCGGGACGATATAACCGTCAACAACGTGGCGTGCCCCACAAAGCTAATCGAGTATCTGCAATACGCCGTTGTCCCCATTTTGAAAACGGAAAATATCGGAGACTTTAGCCTTTTGGGTATGAAATATATAACCTACCAAGAATTTTTGGCAAGCCCCCCCACATCGGAGCAATATGCAGAGATGTCGAGGGAAAACTTTAATGTTTTGTCAAAGCTTAAAGATATGCATGACCGTGGCAGGGCAGAATTGGAGGATATAATACATGAAAAGCTTAATTTTTAAGATAAAATGGCTGCTGAAATTTCGCACCCGATTTTTATTAGGTGGGGACAAGCAAAAAAACATTGCTTTGGTGGTGAACAGCTTTAATCGTGGAGGGCTGGAGCAGGTGGTGTTAAACCTCTACTACGGCTACAAAAAGCAGGGGTACAACGTGTACATCCTCTGCGCTTTTAACGATGCTCCACTGGCGAAAAACCTATATGATTTACGGGACATATACATCTTTAACAACAGACCCGAAAAATTTATTGAGTTTTGCTGGAAAAAGCATATAAATGTACTGCACTACCATTACAACACCCTTATGCTGCGGGCGGCAAGACAGATGGGCTTTAAGGTGCTTTACACCATGCACAATGTGTACACATGGTTTACCAAGGAGGAGCTTATGGCGTACCGTCAGCGGCTGGACAGCGCAAATTATGTGGTGTGTGTGTCCAAGTATGTGAAGGACTACTACACCGCCATGACCGGAGCAAAAAACGCAGTGGTGATAAACAACGGGCTGGAATTCAGCCGTCTTGACAGCACCTTTGCAGACATCCCCATAACCCGAGAGTCCTTGGGGTTATCCCCACAGCAAAGGACCATTGGCATGGTTGCCTCCTTCTATCCTGTCAAGCACCAAATTGGGATGATTGGGGTGATGGAGAGGGTTATAAAGGCTTATCCACAGACAATTTTGCTCTGTGTGGGAAATGTGGGAGACGAGGAGTACTACCGCAAATTTACAGAGCTGCTTGACAGCTCCTGCGCCCGTGACAATATAATACATATCAACTATCTGGACAACAAATATATGGGGCAGTTTTTGAGGGAGACGGTGGATATCTTTGCACTGCCCACTTTGCAGGAGGGCTTTGGCAACGCCACCTTGGAGGCGATGTACTCAAAAAAGCCGGTGGTGATAACCGACACAGGATGTGCTCGAGACGTGGAGCACTTCGAAAGTGTCCTTGTGGCAGGAACGGCTTATGACAGCATCGAGACGGTGACAAAGGGGGAGATGGACGCTCTTTCCCTGTCCAAGGAAAACCCAAACACCCCTTTGATTGCGGCGGCTCTTGAAAAAATTCTGGAAAGCTTTCAGGACTATTCCCAAAAAGCGGCGGTGACCGCAGGGGAGCTTGAGGATTTTACGTTGGAGGGAATGACGGCAAAATACACAGCCCTTATAGAAATAGTGTAACTCCTTTGCATAAGAATGAAACTTTTGATAACAATATACACAAAAGTTTTATTTTGAAAGGAGAACATATGAAGAAAACGCTTTTCGGCTCTTTAGGAGAGGGCATTAAAGGCAATGCTGTTCTGATTATACTTTCGGCTTGTGTTTTGGCGGCGGGGATTTTGTCCTACTACACAGTCAATGATATAAACAACAAGCTTAAAAATCAGCCGGTTAAACATCCGCCACAAAGTGAGGTACTGCCAAAGGAGGAGGATGCACAAAATGTGCAAAACCAAGGTGAGAATGTCCCCTTAAAGCCCACCTCACCGCCGGCGGCAACGGCAAAGCCCTCCCCCTCGCCCTCACCGTCGGTAGTTCCCGACACCCCTATGAAAAAAGAGGCATTTTTAAAGCCTGTGGAGGGAGAAATATACAATGCTTTTTCTAGGGACGAGCTAGTCTACAACAAATCTATGGACGACTGGCGCACCCACAACGGCGTGGACATAAAAGCGAGCAAGGACTCAGCGGTAAGAGCGGGTGCCGCCGGAACCGTTTCCAAGGTCTATTCTGACGGTATGCTGGGGACGGTAGTGGAGGTAAAATCCGACGATTATCTAGTGAGATACTGTGGGCTTGGCGCCAAGGTTTTGGTTAAAAAAGGCGATCAGGTAGACCGAGGGCAAGCCCTTGGCACGGTGGGGGAGGTAGCCCTTGAAATAGCCGAGGACAGCCATCTTCACCTTGAGGTTGTTCAGGGCGGCAAGCACATCGACCCATTGGAAATCATGAAATAGTTTTTGTCGCTCCTTGAGCTTAAATCTCAAGGGGCGATTTTTGTTGAAAAATTAATCATTTTATGGTATTATTTAAAGTAAATAACAACGCATATACGTATTGGAGAGTAGAAATGTCTAAATTTGAATTTATAAAAAATGAAATAGAGGGGCTAGTTGTGATAAAACCCTCAGTTTTTGGCGACGAGCGAGGTTTTTTTATGGAGACCTACCACAAGGATGAATTTTCGGCGGCGGGTATCACCAAGGAATTTGTTCAGGACAACCACTCAAAGAGCACCAAGGGGGTTTTGAGGGGTCTGCACTTTCAAACGGAAAACACTCAGGGCAAGCTGGTTCGTGTTATAAAGGGCGAGGTGTATGACGTTGCCGTTGACTGCCGCAGCCATTCCAAGACCTTTGGCAAATGGTTTGGCGTAACCTTGAGCGAGGAAAACAAGCTGCAATTTTATATTCCGGAGGGCTTTGCTCACGGCTTTTTAGTGCTTAGCGACGAGGCGGAATTTGTCTACAAGTGCACCGATATCTATAACCCAGCTGCTGAGGGGGGCATACCCTACAACGATGAATTTATCGGCGTTGAGTGGCCAAAGCTCGACTGCCCTATACAGCTAAGCGAAAAGGACAAGCATCATAAGAATTTTAAAGAGCAAAAATTTGAGTGCTTTGTGAGGTATTAGGGGTATGAAAGCTAGAATGGCAATGTTTTATAAATATCGTTTTCTGCTGCAAAATCTAATACAGCGTGACCTGCGTGTCAAGTACAGACGGAGCAAATTAGGGGTGCTGTGGAGCGTTTTAAATCCGCTTTTAATGATGGTGGTCATGTCTGCGGTGTTCTCCTTTTTCTTTAAATCTGACATACCGAACTACCCCGTTTATCTTTTGAGCGGGCAGCTTTTGTTTGTGTATTTTGTGGACAGCACCTCTGCCGCCATGGCAAGTGTTATCGGCTCGGCGGCTTTGATAAAGAAAGTTTACGTTCCAAAATACATATTCCCTTTGGAGAAATCCTGCTTTGCCTTTATAAATATGAGCTTTTCCATGGTGGCTCTGCTGCTTGTCATGGTGGTTACAGGGGCAAAAATCCCTTGGACACTGCCGCTGGCTCTCTTTCCCATGCTCACGCTTTTTGGTTTTTGCCTTGGCATTGGGATGTTTTTGGCGTCCTCGGCAATATTTTTTAGAGACATTATGCATCTGTGGACGGTGTTCACCACAGCGCTCATGTACGCCACCCCCATTTTTTATCCTGTTGAAATTTTAGAGGGCACTATAATGTCCTCCCTTATACAGCTAAACCCCATGTACTGGTATGTGGGAACCTTTAGAAGAATTGTGGTTAATGGGCTTTTGCCCACCCCGAACCAACTGGTTGTCTGCACCGTTTGTGCAATAATTGCACTGGTGGTGGGTATGAAAACCTTTAAAAATGGGCAGGACAGATTTATTTTATTTATATAGAGGGGGCTGGAGCTATGGACGCAGAAACGATGGTTAAAATCGACAATTTGAGTATTCGCTTTAATCTTGCCAAGGAGCGGGTGGACTCTTTAAAGGAATATTTTATAAAATTTGCAAAAGGCTCTTTGGAGTTTGAGGAATTTTGGGCGCTGAAGGACATCAGCCTTGAGATAAAAAAGGGAGATGTTTACGGCTTGGTGGGGCTTAACGGCTCGGGCAAGAGCACCCTTTTAAAGGTTGTCGCCGGCGTTTTGAAGCCAACCAAGGGCACCTGTGCGGTAAATGGCACAATAGCACCGCTCATAGAGCTGGGCGCCGGATTTGACATGGACTTGACCGCACGGGAAAATATATTTTTAAACGGAGCGATTTTAGGCTTTTCCAAACAGCATATGCTGGGTAAATTTGATGATATTGTGGAATTTTCCGAGCTGCACGATTTTTTGGATGTGCCGCTGAAAAACTATTCCTCCGGCATGGTAGCAAGAATTGCCTTTGCCATAGCCACCTCCACAAAGCCGGATATACTCATAGCCGATGAAATTTTGTCGGTGGGTGACTATGCTTTTCAGGAGAAGTGCGAGCACCGCATGAAGGAGCTTATGGAGGGGGGCACCACGGTAATTTTAGTGAGCCATTCCACCGACCAAGTAAAGCGCCTTTGCAACAAAGCTACATGGATTGAAAAGGGCGTGGGAGTAATGTCGGGGGATGCACAAGCCGTGTGCAACGCATACAGCGCCAAGTATTGACGCCACGGTGTATGAAAGGGACAAAAGATGGATATACAGGATAGCCCTTCAAAATTTTTAAAGCGAAATATCAACCTGAAACGCATTATGCAGCTACTGCACAGGGGCAGAGAGTCTCTGAAAGAGGACGGATTTGAGGCAACCTGGCGCAAGGTACATTTTCGCATTAATTTAATGCTGAAAAAAGACGTGTGGCAGTTCCGCAGTGACCTGCCCTTAAAGAAAGACCTTGTCTACCAGCGGGAAATGCTCTTTGATTATATGCCCAAAATCAGCATTGTGGTGCCGCTATACAACACCCCACACACCTTTTTGCACCAGATGATACGGAGCGTTAAAAGGCAGAGCTACACCAAGTGGGAGTTAGTTATGGTGGATGCCGGCGACCTTTGGCACTTTCATCCATTGCTGTGGCTAGGCAATTTTTTCAGCCGAAAAATAGTTTACAAGCGCCTTGGGAGCAATGAGGGAATTGCCGTTAACACCACCCAAGGTTTAAAGCTTTGCACCGGAGATTATTATGCTCTACTAGACCATGACGATGTGATTTTGCCCAATGCCCTATATGAAAATGTTATAGCTATAAACCATGCAAAGGCAGATATGTTATATTCTGATGAGATAACACTAGACGGCAGGCTAAAGCACCTTATTCAGTTTCACTTTAAGGTGGATTATGCGCCGGACTTTTTGCGCAGTGTCAACTATATAACTCATTTTTTGGTCTTTAAGCGGGAGCTTTTCCTTGCGGCAGGCGCTTATCTCTCCAAGGAATATGACGGAGCGCAGGACTATGATTTGATTTTACGCCTTTCGGAAAAGGCAACAAAAATACATCACATTCCCAAGGTTTTATACTATTGGCGAGGGCACAAGGGGAGCACTGCCAGCGATATGTCCACCAAGCAGTACGCCTTTGAAGCAGGGCGAAAGGCAATTGCCGCCCACATTGAGCGCCTTGGTATGCCGGGGGAGGTTTCCATTCAGCGTTGGCCGGGGAGCTACCGCATAAAATACGATATAATCGGAAAGCCCTTAGTCAGCGTCATCATCCCCAGCAAGGACAACGTTTTTGACCTTGAACGGTGCCTATCCTCTCTTTATCAAAAAAAGGGGTGGGACAACACTGAGGTTATCATTGTAGAAAATAACTCTGCCGACAAGCGCACCTTTGAATACTATGAGCTTGCCAAGCAGAAATATGACAATTTAAGGGTTATATATTATGAGGGGACGGGGGAATTTAACTTTTCCGCCATCTGCAACTTTGGGGAGGACTATGCCCGAGGCTCTCACATACTGCTTTTAAACAACGATATTGAGATTTTAGGGGACAACTTTATAACCGAGATGCTCATGTACAGCCAGCGCAAGGACGTGGGTGCGGTTGGGGCAAAATTATATTACCCCGACAACACCATCCAACACGCCGGAGTGATAATCGGCATAAATGGCTCGGCAGGGCACAGCCACAAGGGTCTAGAGTGGGACACCACCGGGGATATGTACCGTCTTGTCACCGCCCAAAATTATCTGGCGGTCACAGGGGCGTGCTTGATGGTTAAACGCAAGCTTTACGATGCCACCCTTTTGGACGAGCGAAATTTTGCCGTGGCGTACAACGATATAGATTTTTGCCTGCGGCTTTATGAGCAGGGCTATATAAATGTGTTTACCCCCTACAGTGAGGCATACCACTTTGAAAGCAAGTCACGAGGTTCCGACACCGATGGGGAAAAGGCGTTGCGTTATCAAGGGGAAAAGGAGCGCTTTGCCAGCAAATGGCACAAATATTTTAACTATGGGGATGTGTATTACAACCCACATTTTACGCTGCAATATGAGAATTACGGGTACAAATAATGCTTAAAATAAAACGAGTACAGGAGCTTTTTGCGCTTTTTTTTGAATATGTCCGCACCGAGGGATTTTTTGGTACCCTCAAAAGAGCTGTCTCTTTTTTTAAGCGGAGAATGACCGCTAAAAAGGGGCGTTTTTTGCCGCCGCCACAGGAGCTTTCCCACCAGCAAGGGTATAAGAATTCGGGGCTTACCAATGGCACAATTTCGGTGGTAACTGCCCTTTACAACACGGACAAGAGCTATCTTGCCCAGTATGTGGAAAGCTTTTTAAACCAAAGCTACCAATATAAACAGCTCTGCCTTGGGGATGCCTCGGACAGTGAGCACGGCTATGTTGGGGAATATATAAAAAGCCTTGACAGCCCTTTAATCAGCTACCGCAAGCTAGAGGGTAACTTTGGCATATCCAAAAACACCAATCTCGCCTTTGAGCTTGCCACCGGGGACTATATCTGTCTTTGCGACCATGATGACATTCTAAGCCCTGACGCTCTTTTTCAGATGGCAAAGGGGATAGAGGATACCGGAGCGGAGTTTCTCTACAGCGATGAAGCGCTTTTTGACACCGACTACACAAACCCCATCGTGGGGCACTTTAAGCCCGATTTCAGCTACTACTATCTTACCAACTGCAACTACATCTGCCACTTGGCGTGTATGAAAAGCTCTTTATATAAAGAATTAGGGGGGCTTTGTCCCCAATATGACGGTGCGCAGGATCACGATTTATTTCTAAAGATGACGGAAAAGCCCAACATTAAAATCCACCACATTCCAAAGGTTTTGTACTATTGGCGTGTGCACTCTGCCTCCACCTCCTCGGGGATTGGGGCAAAGCCCTATGTGACCCAAAATGCTCTCAAGGCGCTTGCCTGCCATCTAGAGCGGCTTGGGGTAGAGGGGACTCCACGAGAAGGGCTGTTTCCCTCCACCTATAAAATTGATTATACCCTCACTGCAACTCCCCTTGTTTCTATAATTATCCCCAATATGGATCATATTGATGACCTTAAAAAATGTATAGACAGCATCTATGCCAAAACGGAATACACGAATTTTGAAGTTGTAATCGCTGAAAATAACTCACACTGCCCCGAAACCTTTGACTATTACAAGGCTCTTGGCAAGGCGCACGAAAATGTAAAGATAGTCACCTACGAGGGGGAATTTAATTTTTCCGCCATCAATAATTTTGCTATCTCCTGTGGCGCTTTGGGTGAGATGTATCTTTTATTAAACAATGACATAGAGATTATAAATGGCGAATGGCTGACGGAGATGGTGTCCCTTGCTCTACAAAGGATGTGGGCATTGTGGGTGGGATGCTATATTATCCCGATGATACGGTGCAACACGCCGGAGTGATAACTGGGCTTGGGGGCTTTGCGGGGCACAGCCACAAATACCACAAGCGTGGGAAAAGCGGCTATATGTTTCGCTTGTCCTGCGTTCAAAATCTCTCCTGTGTCACGGCGGCGTGTCTGCTGGTGCGCAAGGATGCCTACAGCAAGGCGGGGGGCTTTGATGAAGAATTTACCGTGGCTTTCAACGATGTTGACTTTTGTCTGCGGGTACGCAATATGGGTTACCAAATTTTATTTACCCCTTATGCAATGGCGTATCATTACGAGAGCAAATCTCGTGGGACGGACAAGAGCGGAGAAAAGAAGGCTCGCTTTGAGGGGGAACGGCAACGGCTTAAAGCAAGGTTTGGGGAGTCTTTGCTCCACGACCCTTTCTATAACCCCAACCTGACTTTGGACATGGAGGACTTTTCCGAGAGCCGAGTGCTGCCAAAGTACAAATAAATGGGTTTAGCGGCTACTTAGGCTTGGTTTTGCTTGTTTTTTAGCATAAAAATAAAAAATATATGGAGGTATATCTATTATGAAGTACGTTTTATTGCTGCTGGCGGCATTGCTGGCACTCTTGGTGGTTATGATTGCAAGAACTCTTGCTTTTAAGCCCAAAGAAATGGGGCAGCTAGGGGAGGAACGCCTTGACATTGACGAGAAAAAAGCCGAGGACAGCTTGGCGCAGCTAGTGAGAATACCCACAATTTCAAGCGCCGACTTTGAAAAGACGGACAAGGAGGTTTTTATAGCCTACCGTAAAAAGCTGCGTGAGCTATACCCTCTCGTCACGAAAAACAGCGATTATTCCGAGCATGGCAACACGGGTATGCTCTTTAAAATCAAGGGGAAAAGCAGCGCAAAGCCCTCCGTTTTAATGAGCCACTATGACGTTGTCCCTGTGGAGGAGCAGCGCTGGCAGCACCCACCCTTTTGCGGCGAAATCATTGACGGGGAATTATGGGGGCGTGGCACCATCGACACAAAAATCACTATGATGGGAATTATGGAGGCGCTTGAAAGCCTTTTAGCGGTAAACTTTGTCCCGGAAAATGACCTATATCTCTCCTTTTCAGGAGATGAAGAGGTGGCGGGGATAAGCGCCCCCAGCGTTGTAGAATATATGAAGGCGAACAACATTGCTCCTGCGCTTGTTCTGGACGAGGGGGGAGCCGTTGTCAGCGGCGTTTTCCCCGGCGTGGAAAAACCCATTGCCGTCATAGGCATAGGGGAAAAGGGCATGGGCAGAATAGACTTTACCGCAAAGAGTGACGGTGGGCACTCCTCCACCCCACCTCTTGTGACAGCACCCGGAAAATTGGCGCAGTCCATTGTGAAGATTGAGAAAGAACTGTTTCCCGCAGAGCTTACCACCCCTGTTAGGGAAATGCTTATGCGTGTGGGGCCTTACGCACCCTTTGGGCTTCGGTTAGTCTTTGCTAACCTATGGTTTTTCAAGCCGCTTTTGACCGCAAACATCCACCGTTTAGGGGGCGAGTTAAACGCCATGATGCGCACCACCCTTGCGTTTACTATGTTGAGTGGCTCAAAGCAGCAAAATGTGCTTTCCAATGAGGCAGTTGCCACCGCCAACATCCGCACAATAAACAGCCAAACCATTGAGGATGTTCGCAACACAGTGCAACAATACTGTCACAAGGATGTCACCGCTGAGATTGTGGTTGCCTCGGAGGCATCCCCCTACGCAAGCTGTGAGGGCGAGTCTTGGGACAAGATAGCCGCCGCCACCGCAAGCACGTGGAGGGACGCTATAGTCAGCCCCTACCTGATGATAGCCGGCAGCGATTCACGGCACTTCTCCTGTATCTGCAAGGACGTATACAAATTTAGCGCCATGTATCTTACAAAGGCACAGCGTGGTTTAATCCATAATGACGATGAGCGTGTCAGCGTGGAAAACATACATAAAGCGGTGGAATTTTTTACTCGTTTAATTAAAACGCTCTAGTGACACTTTCCCTATCCCAACCGCTGAATATACTTTTTATTCCACCCCGCAAGTACCTTTTAATGGAAGGGCAAAGGGGCAAAAAGAGACAGTTAGTCAAAGCTAATTGTCTCTTTTTTTTACAATAAAATACACTAATTGACAAATGCTGCATAAAAGATATATAATGTATAGGAATAGTAAGTAAAATTTTGTAAAAAGGTTAATGTGACATATGTATTGGGGCAGTATTAGGTTTTTTAAACACGTCATACTCAGCACCGTTGCACTTATGATTATAATACCATCGGTGCTCGCTGTTTATTTTGGTGTGCAAAGCTTTCAAAACCGAGAACTAGCGGAAAAGTACCGCACTCGCAGTACCAGCACCGAGTTGCCTAAAATTGAATATATAACCGATATAAAAGAGTCGGATGTCATAAAATATGCCTCCTTTGAGTACCAGTTAGAATACCCTAACCTATATGCTCAGCGAGAGGAATTTGCCCCTGAGGACACCGAGGACAAGCCGGTGGTTTACCTCACCTTTGACGATGGCCCTTCCAAGAACACTTCCCAGATTTTGGACATTTTAAAGGAGCACAATGTTAAGGCCACTTTTTTTGTGGTATGCAATGACACTCCAAACGCCCGAGCCCTCTACAAGCGCATTGTGGACGAGGGGCACACTATAGGAATTCACACCTATAGCCATAAATACAACGAGATATATCAATCGGTGGAGGATTATCTCTCCGATTTTGAACAGATGTTCAACTATATCTATGAGGTCACCGGCACAAAGCCCACAATTTTTCGTTTCCCTGGGGGCAGTATCAATGCCTACAACCAAAATCTATATCAGCGACTGGTTGGGGAGATGCTGCGGCGTGGGTTTGTCTATTACGATTGGAATGTGTCAAGCGGCGATGCCGGCGGAGCTTGCTCCTGGGTGGATATACAAAATTCTGTTGTTGCCGGAGCAAATAAGTACCAACGCAGTATTGTTTTAATGCACGATTCCTCCACCAAGGCGCAGACGGTAAAGGCGCTGGGGAAAATTATCGAGCAGCTCGAGGACACTCATTCCTTCAAGGCATTAGACAACACCGTTTCGCCGGTGGTGTTTACATATACAGACAATGAAAATTAATATTGAATAAAAGGAGATTTCACCTATGGCAAATAAAGAAACAAACAATTTTAAAGCGGCTCTTAATGAGCTTTTATCCGGCAAAACCACCACCGAGGAGACTAAAAAGCCACCTCTTTTCAAGGAGGACGAGATGCCCACACCTGTTCCGGACACCTCTGCCGCTGAGGAAAAACTAAGACAAGCTATCGAGGCAGCTCAAAATAATGTTGAAGAAAAGATAGAGGAGCCGGCATTGGAAGCGCCTGTGGAAACAAGCCCTCTTTATAATGAAGCCGCTTCTGACATTTCCAAGCCCACAGCCCCAACCCCCTCGGAATACGAGCCAGTGCCCCAAGTTTCCGTGGTAAATATGCAGCAGACGGTTGAGCACATGGCAAGCAGCAACGAGACGGTCATCGCCCATGATGTTATCATCGAGGGCAATATAAAGTCCTCCTCCAAGCTTAGAATAGTAGGCGAGGTCACAGGAGACGTAAAATCTACAGCGGATGTAGTTATTGAAGGCAAGGTAGGCGGCACTATCCAAGGCAGCAACATCTTCCTTTGTGAGTGTGAGGTAAACAGCAGCATATCCGCCACAAGCGAAGTGACCATAAGCGAGCGCTCTATGGTAAATGGCGATATCAAGGCAGGCTCCGTCACATCAAACGGCGTTGTAAACGGTAATTTGGATGCACAGAACATCACTCTGAACGGTGCAAGCCGCACAGTGGGTGACGTGAAGTGCAAGCTTATAAAAATCGGTGAGGGCGCCGGACTTAAAGGCAAGCTGGAAACCATCGACTAGTGCCATAAAAGCTATGGGCTAGTGCCAGTTTACAGCTATCAGGCAGTCCTTGCCCTCGGTAACAATTGCGTGAAGGTGGGCGAGCATAGAGCCTAGAATAAGCCGCAAAAATAGATGAATTTACAAATAAAAACACAGTAGCAGACCATAATATGCTTGCTACTGTGTTTGCAATTTTCCAAAGGAAAGGTTACTGATTTGTCAAAAAAAAATAAACAGACCGCCGCATACATTTTAACGGTGGTTTTTTCCCTATTGTACATCTTTTTAGGCAACCGCATCGCCACAAGAAATCATATAAGCCGTGCTGATTTAACTCTTGGCGTGCCGGAAAAGGTGCAGGTGACCGCCGTGCTGGACAGCAATTATGAGCACACCCTCCACGGGGACGATGCCTCCGCTCGCAGCGAGAGCATAATTTTGTTTACCGCCAAATTTTTAAGCGGCTACAAAAAAGGGGAGGAGGTCAGGGCGGTACAGCGCATAGACGATATGTACGCCATTGAAATGCGCCATGTGGCTGAGGGGGACAAGATAATAGTCTTTGCTAACCCTGACGAAAGCATAGATGTCAAGTATATGTTTGCGGAATTTTATCGAGTTGACTTCTTAATCTTTCTATCCCTTGCTTTCTGTGTGCTGCTTTTGATTTTTGGCAGAACCAAGGGGGTTAACACCCTTATCTCCCTTACCTTTACAGTGGTTAGCATCTTTTATGTTTTTATACCCGCTGTATTAAACAACGAAAATATATACTTTTGGTCGGTGTGTACCTGTATTTTTATTATATTGATGACTCTTTTAATCGTCAGCGGCTTTACCCGAAAGAGCCTTGCCGCAATGGCAGGATGTTTTTCCGGCGTGTGCGTAAGCGGAATACTTGTGCTTATCTCCGACCAATTTATCCATATGACAGGGCTTGTAAATGAGGACTCCATGTACCTTTTAATGCTGAATGACAAGGAACCTATCAGCATTAAGGCTGTCATATTTGCCGCAATAATAATCGGTGCTATCGGGGCTATAATGGACGTTTCCATGTCCATCTCCGCTTCACTGGCAGAATTAAAGGAGCAAGTTGGGCAGATGAGTGCCGGTCAGATAACCAAGTCCGGCTTGGCAATCGGCCGTGACATTATGGGAACCATGGCAAATACGCTTATCCTCGCCTACATCGGTTCCTCACTGTCGGTGACACTGCTGTTAGCCGCCTATAACTCCTCCATGCTACTGCTTTTTAACACCGAGATGATTATTGTGGAGCTTTTGCAGGCAATAACGGGCAGCTTTGGTATACTGCTCACCATCCCACTAACCAGTGTAATCTGCGGCATACTCTACGCAGACAAGAATTAGCCAGTACTAACTCTATCGGTTAGTCTTGGCTACCTTTCGATTAGTGCCTACGTACCCTTTGGATTAGTGTTGACTTTCCTACTACCACTGTAGGCATTCCTTGGGCTATCGGCGGCAAGTCAGTTGCTTTTTTGGTGGGTTTCAACTATACTATAAGATAAAATAAATTAAAAAAATACAACAAGCTGTAAGAGATAGGGAGAATTATGCCGAAAAATAACAGCCCCATGAACCCCAAGGATTTTTTGCTTTCTATTTTTAAATATTCCATCGCCACCTGGGTAAATTTTATAATTTACGGTGTTTCTTTGCTTTTGGTGGCGTGGCTTGTACTTCCTGACGTGTGGGGGGCGGTGGACATTTTTCTTTCCACCTCCACTTTACTTATGAACATCTGTGTTTTGGGCTTGGATCAGTCCTTTATTCGATTTTTTAATGAGCCGCCCAAGCCCCTAGATAAAAACAGCTTGTTTGGAGCTTGCTTTGGCATATCCACCCTTGCCATGGTGAT
>JAVWUR010000031.1:0-19272 GCA_036667055.1 Oscillospiraceae bacterium | reverse complement strand
AGCGCCAAGCCCCAAGCCTAAACCCAAGCCCCAAGCCCCAAGCCCACAAGCGCCAAGCCCCAAGCCTAAACCCAAGCCCCAAAGCCCAAGCGCCAAGCCCCAAGCTCCAAGCGCCAAGCCCAAAGCCCTAATCCCCAAAGGGTGGCGTTAGCCCAATATGGTACAGGAAAAGCGCCCCAAAGCAGGCTGTCACAGCCATGTTAAGGGCGCTTTTAAAAGGTGAAAACATTATAAAATTACAACATTGCCAAGCCTAACGTGCCAAGCCTAACGTGCCAAGCCTAACGTGCCAAATCTAACCGTCAAGTCTAACTTTCCAAAGAAAGCGCTGGCGTTGTCTGCTTTATCTGCTTGCTATGCCGTTTAATATTTGTCGTGTCCACCGGATTGGGGGCGCTGATATCCGCCTTTGTCCGTATCCTGCGTGGCTTTTGGCGATGGGCTATTTTGTGGGGCGGCAGGGACGTAGTTTTCGCTGCCATCTCTCATTTTAAACCGTGACACTAGGTCTTTAAGCAGTGCCGCTTGGCTGGACAGCTCCTCACTTGCGGCGGCAGATTCCTCTGCGGTTGCGGAGTTAGTCTGCACAACGGAGGAAATCTGGTCTACACCCACGGTGATTTGGCTTGCGCCCTCCGCCTGTTGAGAGGAGGCAACGGCAATTTGCTCGATGGTGGTGATGATGTGCTGTGCCTTTTCCACAATTATTTCCAGAGATTTTGCGGTGTCATCTGCAATCTTAGAGCCTTTTTGTACGGCGGTTATAGTGCCCTCAATAAGCCCTGTGGTGTTCTTTGCCGCTTCAGCAGATTTTTGAGCTAGGTTTCGAACCTCGTCAGCAACCACAGCAAATCCCTTGCCTGCGCTGCCGGCACGAGCCGCCTCTACCGCCGCATTCAGCGCCAAAATGTTGGTCTGGAATGCGATATCATCAATAGTTTTTATGATTTTGCCAATCTCGCCGGACTTGCCCAAAATATCCTTCATGGCGATTACCATATCCTGCATCTTTTCATTGCCGCTGGACACCTCAGCCCCTGTCTCGGCAACGAGGTTGTTAGCCAATTTTACGTTTCCGGCATTTTGGGTTATCTGCGCACTTATCTCGGTGATGGTGGCGGACAACTCCTCAATGGAGGAGGCTTGCTCGGTAGCGCCTTGGGACAGTGCCTGAGCACCGCTGGATACTTGGTCGGAACCGCTGGACACTTGGTCGGCGGCTATGTTGATGTTCGCCATGGTATCGTTTAAATCTAATAGCACCTTTCCAACAGAGGTCTCCATGTTTTTAAAGTCTCCCGGATATGCGACAGAGGGGGCTACCGTCAAATCCCCGTTGGATATGCCGGACAAAACCCCATCAATATCCACGATGATGGAGGTAAGCCCATCCACAATAGTGGTGGTAGCTCTAGCCAAAGCCCCTGTTTCGTCACGGCTTGTGACCGTTGGCACAGGCGACTTTAAATCTCCTTGGGAGAGCAGCACCAAACGGTCGGTGCAGGTGGAGATTGGGGCAGAAATTTTCTTGCCTACCGTTGACGCCACAACCCACGCCACAAGCAGAGCGCCAATGAGCAGCCCAATTGTGATGTAGATGGAGTTGATCATAGCCTTAGTGAAATCCTTGGTGTAGGCGGAAACGCCCATGCACCAGCCATCGGTGCCGGCGATGGGAGAATACCCTAAAAACTTAGATATGCCATGGATTTTATAGGTGCCAAATCCGGTTTTTCCGGCGTGCATTTCACCGTGCATAATGGAAAGAGGGGCAAGAGTTTTGTCGGATTTTGCCAGCTCCTCAATATTTTCCCCCGCCTTGACGGTATCAAGGTTAAGGTCTGCAATGGTGTAGCCATTTTTATCTATTATGTATGCACCGGCATTTTCGCTTATCTTTATACTGCGCATAATATCATTTAAAAATTCTTCATTAGGGGCAAAATAAACCGCTCCCACAACTCGTGAGCCGGGAACGCCGCCATCCCAAATAGGCGCCGCTACAATCACGGTCAAAAGACCGGTGACCTTGCTCATAACAGGGGAGGAGATGACAGCTTTTCCCTTTAGCGCCGTTTGAATGTAATCACGGTCGCTAAAATCGGTGCCGTCCAAAAGGCTTCTGCCATTTAGCCCCACAATGTTGCCACGCTGAAAGCCATAATCCTTGGCACGTTGGTCGAGAATAGCTTTTTTGTCGGCAAGAGGGGTTTCGGGGTTGGACATTCGGGCGATGCTGCCCACTTCAACCGCTACATTTTTAAAGGCGGTAAGCTGCCAGGACACACGGTCTGCGGCAACTTGGGCAAGCTCGGTCATGGCGCCCTCCAGAGTGCTCACAGTGCTGTTATAGTTCATGTAAGCGGTGACGCTTCCAACGAGAGCAAGAGAGAGGGCAACAGTTGTTAATATTGCTGTTACGATTTTCATTTTGATAGTTTTCATTGTTAGGCTGCCTCCTTTTAAAACAGGTTAAATAATATCCCTATAGTTTAATAATAGCATAGATAATGTCAATATACAACATGATATTATATATTTTGCACATAAAATAAGCATTGAAATCGGTAAAAATGGTAACATTTGCTCATAAAAAGTACATAAGACAAATAAAAAAAGACCTGCCAAAAGCAGACCTTTGATTTTGATAAACTATAGATTTTTATTATAGGCAGGGAAAGGTAAGAAAAGCTAGCCAAGCCGCCAAGCCGCCAAAGCCGCAAAGCCGCAAAGCCCTCAAGCCGCCAATCCGCCAAAGCCGCCCAAGCCCTCAAGCCGCAAAGCTGCCAAAGCCGCCATCAAAACACCAACGCTCTAATCCTCCATCAGCCTTTGCGCCACGTACTGGGCTATCATAAGACCAGCTATGTTGGGGGCAAAGGGACAGGAGCCGGGGGCGTTTCTGCCATTTTCGCTGTGCACCGCCCGACTTTGGGGGGGTTTAGTGTTAAACAGGGCGGTGTGCCCTTTTATGCCACGCTTTTTTAATTCGCTGCGCAAAACTCGTGACAGCCCACAGCCATTTCCGGCAGTTTCTTCCACCGTGCCTATGACAAAGCCGGTGCAGTCAAGGCGGTTTCCTGTGCCCATACTGGAGATGATGGGCAGGTTTTCACTGTGGCAAAACTCTATTAAATCAAGCTTTGCCCTCACCGAGTCGATGGCGTCAATGACGTAATGGGGGGCGGCTTGCTTTATTAAATGAAGGTTGTCCTTGTCGATAAAAATGTTGTTTGCGGTAATATTTATATTGGGGTTTATGGCTTTTGCCCGTGCTAGGGCAGCTTGGGTTTTTGGCGTTCCCACATTTTCAAAGGTGGAGATAAGCTGTCGGTTTAGGTTGGTTATATCCACACTGTCAAAATCAAATATGACGATATTTTTTATCCCAAACCTAACCAGACCCTCTAAAACAGCGCCGCCAACTCCGCCTACACCTACGATGCACACGGTTTTGTCCGCCGCTTTTAAAAAGCTATTTTCCCCTACCACCATGAGGGTGCGCTCACAAAAGTCCATATTAAAACCTCGGATAACAAAAAAATACTCCCACCCGGCCGTATGTGGTTATATTAAAACCCGGCTTTAAAAGCAAGGTTGGATATGCTCTGCCATGGTATTATGCTCCCTTCTTCCCCATAAATGGGGGAGGTCTGCAAGCCGCCAACGGACATAAGCCTCCGATTAATATAATTGTAGGATTAAAAACAACCACATTTAGTCGCACCGGGCAGGAGAAGGTTTTTGCTGTATTTTGATATATTATATCCTTTATGGTATGCTAAAAGCTAAAAATTATTCCTCAATGTCATAAAATTCCTGTAAGCGAGTTGCGAAAATTCCGCTCACTTCATAATATTCCTCATCATCGTCCACCAAATCAAAAGTCTCAAGACCTTCCTCGTCCGGCTCACCTATGCGGAAGATAATCAGGACAGGCTCTTCCTCAAGTGCCTTTGCTGGGTCTTCGTAATAAGGAACAACGGCGACATATCTTTCCTCGTTATGTTCGATGTCATCCACCATCTCAAATTGATGCTCGGTATTTTCTTCATCTACAAGGGTTATGATGGTCGGGTTATAATCTTCTTCCTCTTGTGGGATATTCTGGTTTTCCTGCATATTTATAGCCTCCTTATCAACATCGGCAGCGCCTCTGCATTCATTACAAATATATTACATCATATTTTACTGTTAGTCAATAAAGCAAATCAAAATTTACATTATAGCTATATTTTCACCATAAATATTATAAAAAATAACTATTTATTAAAATTACATATATTTTTCGCCTATTGTGTGGTATGATATGTATTAAATTATAAATTGAATTAAAATTAGGAGAATACCACAGTGATAAAAAAACGGCTTCTGTCAGCGGCGGCGCTGGTTGCGTGTGTGGCGGTGCTAACCTCCTGCACTACTAAGGGTGCAGTAAAAACCATAGAGAAGGTGCAGTCGGATGAATTGCAGTTTCAAGGCATAAAGGCAGGGGACACCATTGGAACGATAAAAACTAATATGGGGGATATAAAGATTGTGCTCTACCCCGAGCTTGCCCCCTTGGCGGTGGAAAATTTTACCACCCACGCTAAGGACGGGTACTACAATGGGCTTACATTTCATAGAGTTATCAAGGGCTTTATGATACAGGGCGGTGATCCTGTGGGAGACGGTACAGGGGGCGATAGCATATGGGGGCTGCCCTTTAATGACGAGTTCAGCGACCAGCTTCACAACTACACAGGTGCATTGTCCATGGCAAATTACGGCAAAAACACAAACCTAAGCCAATTTTTCATAGTGACCTCACGCCCAAAGGATTTAGACCCAAAGGTGGTGGAGCTTATGAAGGGCGCAGGCTGGCGAGAGAGCGTTATCGAGACGTACAAAAAGGCGGGGGGCGCTCCAAATCTTGATTATCAGCATACAGTTTTTGGCTATGTCTATGAGGGATTGGACGTTGCCTTTGCTATAAGTGAAAGCAAAACCGATACCAGTGACAAACCAAAAACCGATGTTATAATAGAATCAATCGAAATTTCAAAAGCAGAATAAAACTTAAAATAGGAGGTAGGACAATGGGAATAAAAATTATTACCGACTCCACAAGCGACATCACCATTGATGAAGCGGAGGAAAAGGGCATAGGTCTTGCAAATTTAACGGTTGTTATTGATGGCGTTGAATACAAGGATGGTGTGGATTTAACCTATAAGAATTACTATCAGTTGGCAGAAGCAACCGCCAACCCAATCGTGACAAGTCAGCCGTCTCCAGACGTGTTTACAAAGCTTTTCACCAAGGCAAAAGAGATGGGGGACATGGTTATAGGTCTGTTTGTTTCTCAGCATCTGTCAGGGGTATACCAGTCAGCGTGTATCGCAAGAGACTCAGGGGAGTATGATAATCTGTACCTTATCGACACGGGGAACATCTCCGTTTCCGTGCGCTTGATGGTGTACACCGCCATGGAATTTATTAAGAATGGCATGGAATTCCAAGAGCTTTGCACCACTATGGACAGCTATCGTGACCGCCTTGATGCCTATGCAATTGTGGGAGATTTAAAGTATCTAAAGCGCTCGGGGCGCTTGTCTCCAACCACTGCGTTTGTGGCTAATCTATTTAATATGAAGCCGATAACCACCCTAAAGGGCAAGGTTGAGGTGGTGGGAAAGGCTCGTGGAGTACACGCAGCTATCGAAAAAACAGTCAATATGATAACCACGAAAACCACCGGTGTGGACACAGACGAAATGAGTATTATCGGGTATACAGGCACAAACAATACTTGGTACAAGGACATGGTGGTGTACTGTGAGGAGCATTTAAAGCTTGGCTCAAAGCTTTTGGTGTGCCCAATTGGGGCGTCAGTAGGCAACCACGTTGGTGCAGGCACGGTGGCTATTGCATTTTTTAGAAATAAATAGCTAACATTTAAAGGTAAAAAATAGATATAATGCGGCAGTCACGTTAAATCGGATTGCCGCTTTTTACCATAGCATAGACAGGGGAAGGATTATGAGAAAACTATTAAGATTTGTATTTTCAAAAAGATTTTTGGCAGCGGTTTTAGCGGTAATTCAGTTGCTTATTTTCTTTGTGCTTATGACGAAATTTTATACTATAGGGCCAACGATATACATTTTGATGACAGTGTTCAGCATAGCTATACTGCTCTATCTGTTTGAAAGGGACAACCTAAACCCCTCCTACAAGCTTTTGTGGGTGCTGGTAATGGTGATATTGCCTGTCACAGGGGCGGTTTTTTACTTTTTGTGGGGGGACACAAAGCTCACAAAGGGTCAGCAGAGAAAGCTTGAGGCGGCACAGCTTGAGTCTCGAGAGCACCTACAGCCAAACGCCGATGCTATAGAACAGCTTACAAAGTATGACCCACGGCTGGCAAAGCAGGCAAAATATCTGGAAAATCACGCCGATGCTCCGGCGTACTACCATACCACGGCAAAATATTATCCCATGGGGGAGGACTTTTTTAAGGACTATATGGAGGACTTAAAGGGGGCAAAGGAGCATATTTTTATCCAATACTTCATTATAGATGAGGGATATATGTGGGACACCATTCTGGAGGTGCTAAAGGAAAAGGCGGCACAGGGTGTGGATGTTAGGGTGGTCTTTGACGGCTTTGGTACACTGCTAACGCTGCCCAGTAACTATGACAAAACCTTGGAAAAGTTTGGTATAAAAGCCCAGATTTTCAACACGGTTAAATTCAGCTTTAAAATTGGGGACTATCTGATGCTAAACCACCGTGACCACAGAAAGATAACGGTTATCGACTCCTGCATAGGCTATGGCGGAGGGGTGAATTTGGCGGATGAATACATCAATGTGGTACAGCGCTTTGGCACTTGGAAGGACACAGCATTTCGGCTAAAGGGTGAGGGCGTGTTCAGCTTGACCGCAACCTTTTTGCAGACATGGAAACTGCTCACAGGGGAAAATGTGGACTATGAAAAGTACCGCCCACATACCCAAGAACCAACGGACGGTATCGTTCAGCCCTATTTTGACACACCCTTGGACAAGTCTACCGTGTGCGAAAACGCCTATCTTAGCATAATAAATAACGCCATGGAATATGTGTACATCACCACCCCATATTTGATAATTGACAACGAGATGGTAACCAGCTTGTGCCTTGCGGCGCAGAGCGGTATCGACGTAAAAATCATGGTGCCGGGCATACCTGACAAGTGGTATGTGTACTACATCACCCAAAGCTATTATCGGATTTTAATTG
Organism: Oscillospiraceae bacterium; assembly: GCA_036667055.1. GTDB lineage: Bacteria > Bacillota > Clostridia > Oscillospirales > Ruminococcaceae > RGIG3102. Next base: position 12,002 of record JAVWUR010000031.1, on the reverse strand, counting down.
AGGCAGGGGTCAAGATTTTTGAATACACCCCCGGCTTTTTACACGCCAAAATGTACGTGTCCGACGACTCCCAAGCGGTGGTAGGCAGCGCCAATATGGACTATCGCTCCATGTATCTTCACTATGAAAACTGCTGTAGCTTTTATGGCAGCGGTATTGTCATGGACGTAAAACAGGACTTTTTACAGGCAGAAAAGCTCTGCCATCTAGTCACCCTTGAGGACGTGAAAAAGACACCACTGTGGAAAAGAATATTCCAGATACTCTTCCGTGTTTGGAGCCCCATGATGTAGATTTTTGATAGGTATATTAAAAAGCGATAACGGCTATGGCAATTTCAATTGTGTATTAACTGTAAAAGAATTGATAAAATTATTGAAATGCCAAACGATTAGTGCTATCATATAGTTAATGTCAAATGACAAATAAACGTAAAAGAGAGGGTTATTCCAATGAACAAAGTTATTCACACAGACAAAGCTCCAGCAGCAGTAGGCCCATACTCACAGGCAATCCTTGCCGGCAACACACTTTATGTTTCCGGTCAAATCCCGTTAGACCCAAAAACAGGCGCTATCGAGGCAAAGGACATTGCAGGTCAAGCTCGTCAGAGCCTTACCAACTTGCAGAACATTCTTGTAGAGGCAGGTTTCTCACTGGACGATGTTGTTAAAACCACCTGCTTGCTTGCAGACATCAATGATTTTGGTGCTTTCAACGCAGTTTACGGAGAATTTTTTGTAAACACAAAGCCAGCTCGTGCTTGCTTTGCAGTAAAAGATATTCCTAAGGGCGCATTGTGCGAAGTTGAACTGGTTGCAGTTAAGTAGAATTTTTACAGAAAAAAAGGGCGGAAATCACAGCAAAATGTGGTTTTCGCCTTTTTTGTTGTGTGAGAGCTGCCCCAAGGGGGTTGGGTGAGCGGTGGACTGCCCCAAGGCAGGTGGGTGTGGGCGGTGCTAAGGGCACAGCTAGGTGAGAGATTTTTTAGCGCATACAAAAGGTACGTGATTATTTTAAAATACATATTTATTTTTATACTTATTTATGGTAGAATATAGTGTTAGTAGGCAAAAACTCTTTTTCGCCTTTATTTAAGACAGATTTTTTCACCTTAACCGTTAACCGCTTGGAGGGAAACACTTGAAACAAGAAAACATTCGCAACTTTTGCATTATTGCACATATTGACCACGGCAAATCCACCTTGGCAGACCGCCTTTTGGAAAAGACCGGCACTGTGGAAAAACGCCTTATGGAAGAACAGCTTTTGGACAATATGGACATTGAAAAAGAGCGTGGAATTACCATAAAAGCCCGTGCAGTGTCTCTAAATTACACCGCTAAAAACGGCGAGGTATATGAATATAACCTTATCGACACCCCCGGTCACGTTGACTTTGGGTACGAGGTCAGCCGTTCCCTTGCCGCCTGTGAGGGGGCAATTTTGGTGGTGGACGCCTCCCAAGGCATTGAGGCACAGACCTTGGCAAACACCTATATGGCGGTTGACCACGGTTTAGAGCTGCTGCCGGTGCTCAACAAAATCGACCTGCCCGGTGCCGAGCCGGACAGAGTGGCACAGGAGGTGGAGGACGTCATTGGCATACCCTGCCTTGACGCACCACGAATTTCCGCCAAGATGGGCATTGGAATAGAGGAGGTTTTGGAAAAAATCGCCACCGATATCCCTGCCCCAACGGGTGCTCCAAACGCTCCCTTGCAGGCACTTATCTTTGACAGCTATTATGACTCCTACCGTGGGGTTATTGTGTATGTTCGCATTATGCAGGGCAGTATAAAGCCCGGTGACACCATCAAGATGATGCAGACAGGTGCAGAATTTGATGCGGTTGAGGTGGGCAAGATGGGCGCATCGGCACTTGTTCCCACCAAGGGGCTTGCCGCCGGCGAGGTGGGGTACATCTCCGCCTCAATAAAAAGCGTCCGTGACACCCACGTTGGCGACACCGTCACCTTGGCGGATAACCCTGCGGCGGCAGCTCTGCCGGGGTACAAAAAAATCACCCCTATGGTATACTGCGGTATCTACCCTGCAGATGGTGCAAGATATGGGGATTTGCGTGATGCCTTAGACCGTTTACAGCTAAACGATGCCTCTCTATCCTTTGAGCCGGAAACGTCAGTGGCACTGGGCTTTGGCTTTCGCTGTGGCTTTTTAGGGCTGCTGCATCTGGAAATTATCATCGAGCGTTTGGAGCGTGAGTTTGACCTTGACCTTGTGACCACCGCCCCAAGCGTTGAGTACCGCCTTGTTATGTCCGACGGCACAAGTATGATGATAGATAACCCCACCAGCTACCCCGACCCCACGAAAATTGCCAGCAGTGAAGAGCCTATGGTGGAGGCACACATCTACTCCCCCAAGGACTATGTGGGGGCTTTGATGGAGCTGTGCCAAGAGCGGCGAGGGGTTTTTAAGGATATGAACTATCTTGATGCCACTCGGGTGGACTTGCACTATATTCTGCCTTTAGGGGAGATTGTATACGACTTTTTCGACTCGATAAAGAGCCGCAGCAAGGGCTACGCCAGTTATGAATATGAGTTTAAAGAGTTTGCACCCTCAAAGCTGGTGCGTTTGGATATACTGCTCAACGGTGAGGTTGTGGACGCACTGAGCCTAATTGTCCATGTGGACAAGGCGTATGAGCGTGGGCGGAAAATCGCAGAAAAATTAAAGGACAACATCCCTCGTCAGCTCTTTGAAGTGCCCATACAGGCGGCAATCGGGGGCAAGGTTATCGCCCGAGAGACGGTAAAAGCCATGCGTAAGGACGTTTTGGCAAAGTGCTATGGCGGTGACATCACCCGAAAGAAGAAACTCCTTGAAAAGCAAAAGGAGGGCAAGAAAAAGATGCGTCAGCTGGGCAGCGTAGAAGTGCCAAGCGAGGCATTTACCGCAGTGTTAAAACTAGATTAAAAGCTATTGGGGCAGCGCCGTAAATTAAAAAAACGGCGCCGCCCCATTTTATATGTAATTATAGGGGGATAGCCACAGCCACGCCACGCCCGACCACGCCCGACCACGCCACGCCCGACCGCCACGCCCGACCGACCCCGACCGTCCTCCACCCCATTTCCCGACTCTCATCGTGCTATCCAACTTTCTGGCAGTCACACCCATTGCAAATGAATATTATTGTAAAATGTGTACAAAATATGTTAAAATAATATCTGCAAAGCCTTTAATGGTAAGGATTTGCAGGGCAAATGTAAAAATTCTATGAAATTGCAAAAAACTGTTGACAAATGAAAAAATAGATGTAAAATATATTTAGCAATCAAGATAAGAGACTGCTAAAACAACGAAAAGGTGGTGAGGCAATGGACATAAATAAAAGGCACAAACAAATTATTGATGCGGTTGTGTCAATGTACATCACCGACCGAGAGCCGGTTGCGTCCTCTGCCTTGCAGGATTATCTTAAAATTTCCGTCTCCTCTGCCACCTTGCGAAACGAGATGGCACTCTTGACAAAGCAGGGGTTTTTAAACCAGCCCCATGTCTCGGCAGGGCGAGTGCCCACCAACAAGGCATATCGGTACTATGTGGAAAATTTGGACACAGAGGACAGCTTGTCCCAAGAGGATATGGACTACATCAAAAACCAGTTTGATATGCTAGACCACGATTCTCAAAGGTTTTTGCAGGGTGCGGCACAGCTTTTCAGCGACCTTTTTAAAGTAACCACGGTTATAGCCCCTCCCATTGACAAGGATTTGAAATTCGCAAACTTCAACGTATTGAAAACCGGCAGGTATGATGTGGTGCTCATTGGGGTGACAGCCTTAGGGGACGTGCACACTCGGGTCATCAAGGTGGCAAACGAGGTAAACGGCGAAGAATTGCAGCAGCTATGCCGGATGTTAAATCAGCGGCTGTGCTATGTGTGCTGGGCGGATATCGACGGCAAGTATTTTCAATTGCTGTGCAAGGAGCTGGAAAAGGAAAACCGAGCGTACAGCCAGATAACCAAGGCGGCACTTGCCTTAATTAAAACCGCAAACACACAGACGGTGCACGTTCGGGGGGAGCAATATCTTTTAAAAACCGATGAATTTGAAAATAATATATCGGACATTTTAAAGCTTTTAGCAAACCACGATGCCATAAAAAGCATCATCACCCCTCAAAGAGAGGGAATATCGGTGGTGTACGGCGACGAGCTACCGGTAAAAAACATTGAAAATGTATGCTTTATATCCACAAAATATTATGCAGGCAGTGCGGTGAGCGGTGCGTTTTGCATAGTGTGCCCCCAAACGGTGGACTATAAAAAACTCTTTGCAAGTGTGCATTATTTTGCATATCTGCTGACACAAACCATTACAGGAGCTGAAAGGAAATAGAAAAAATGTCGGACAACGAACTGGAAAAGCAGGAGCTTCCCTTGGAGGAAGAAACGGAAAAAACAGAAAAGACGGAAAAAACAGACAGATTTGACAGGAAAAACAAGAACAAAAAGATAGATGTGATAAAGGCGATACAGGCACTGGAAAACAAACTCACCGAGACGGAAAAGAAGATGGACGAAACGGTGAAGGAGCTGGAGAACACAAAGGACACCTTTCAAAGAACCTTGGCGGAGTACGACAACTTCCGAAAGCGTTCCGCAAAGGAAAAATCCGACAGCTATGCAAATGGCAAAACCACAGCGGTTACAAGCCTTTTATCCACACTGGATGTGCTGGAGATTGCCCTTAACACCCCTTGCAAGGACGATGAGTACAAAAAGGGAATTGAGATGGTGATGAGCACCGCAAAAGCAAACCTTGCGGATTTAGGGGTGGAGGAAATCAAGGCGGTGGGTGAAACCTTTGACCCGAACTTCCACGCAGCGGTAATGCAGGAGGCGGTGGAGGGCACCGACACAGGGATTATCACACGGCAGCTGCAAAAGGGCTACAAGATGGGGGATAAGGTAATACGCCCCTCAACGGTAGCGGTGGCACAATAATCGGTATACGTCCAATAGGGGCAGCAGGATAATCGTTATAGTCACTCGTCAAAGAGTGTTTATATATTAATAAGTTTAAAATAAAACATATAGTTATGGCTTTTTAGCCACGGAGAAGGAGAGAACATTATGGCAAAGATTATAGGAATTGACCTTGGCACTACAAACTCTTGTGTTGCGGTTATGGAGGGCGGCGAGGCTGTTGTCATAGCCAACGCAGAGGGCATGAGAACCACACCATCAGTGGTTGGTTTTTCCAAAACAGGGGAGCGTTTGGTAGGTCAGGTGGCAAAACGCCAAGCGATTACAAACCCTGAGGGCACAGTCGCCTCTATAAAAAGAGAGATGGGCACAAACTTTAAAGTGACAGCAGACGGCAAAAATTATACACCACAGGAAATTTCCGCAATGATTTTGGGCAAACTGAAAACCGATGCGGAAAACTATCTGGGGGAAAAGGTTACAGAGGCGGTTATCACTGTTCCGGCATATTTCAGCGATGCACAAAGACAGGCGACTAAGGACGCAGGTGCTATAGCAGGTCTTACGGTAAAAAGAATAATCAACGAGCCTACAGCGGCAGCTTTGGCATACGGCGTGGACAAAGAGCAGGATCAAAAAATAATGGTTTACGACCTTGGCGGCGGCACATTTGATGTGTCCATCATCGAGATGGGTGACGGCGTTCAAGAGGTTTTGGCTACAGCGGGTAACAACCGTTTGGGCGGCGATGATTTTGATGACAGAATTATAAAATACCTTGCGGCAGAGTTTAAAAAAGACACAGGCATCGACCTGTTACAGGATAAAATGGCGGCACAGCGGCTTAAAGAGGCGGCAGAAAAAGCTAAAATCGAGCTGTCCGGCGTTATGCAGTCAGCAATCAATCTGCCCTTTATAACAGTGGATGCCAACGGCCCGAAACACCTTGACATCACCCTTACAAGAGCAAAGTTTGACGAGCTTACACATGATTTGGTTGAGGGCACAATGGGGCCTGTACGTCAAGCACTGAAAGACTCGGGGCTACAGCCAAACGAATTGCACAAGGTTCTACTGGTGGGCGGCTCTAGCCGTATTCCGGCAGTGCAGGAGGCAGTTAAAAAGCTTATCGGCAAGGAAGCATTTAAGGGCATAAACCCTGATGAATGTGTTGCACTGGGTGCGGCAATTCAAGGCGGTGTTTTAGGGGGCGACGTGAAGGGCATACTGCTATTGGACGTCACACCACTGTCCTTGGGTATTGAAACCTTCGGCGGTGTCTCCACAAAAATCATCGAGAGAAACACCACAATTCCAACCAAAAAGAGCCAAGTTTTCTCCACTGCACAGGACAATCAGCCATCGGTTGAGGTAAATGTATTGCAGGGCGAAAGAGAGATGGCAAAGGACAACAAGTCTCTTGGTATCTTCCATCTGGACGGCATTGCACCGGCACCAAGAGGTATTCCTCAAATTGAAGTTACCTTCGACATTGATGCCAACGGTATTGTGAGCGTTTCCGCAAAGGATTTAGGCACACAGAAATTGCAGTCCATCACCATCACCTCCTCCACAAATATGTCAAAGGACGATATTGAAAAGGCAGTTCGTGAGGCGGAGCAGTTTGCAGACGAGGACAAGAAACGCCGTGAGGAGATAGAGACAAAGAACCAAGCAGACACTATGGTTTACCAATCGGAAAAGCTGCTAAAGGATATGGAGGGCAAAATATCCGACAGCGAAAAATCTGAGGCACAAACAAACCTTGATGCACTTAAAAAGGCTCTTGAGGGCACAGACAGTGCAGAAATCAAGGAGAAAATGACAGCCCTTGAAACCTCGGTACACGCTATCAGCCAAAAAATGTATGAGCAGGCACAGCAGGCTGGGCAGGCACAAGGGGCACAAGCGGGGGCACAAGCAGAGCCACAGCAGGAGCAAAAACCTGATGATGGAGTTGTGGACGCAGAGTTCAAGGATGTAGAATAACAGCGATAAAAATATAAATATCTAATGCCACACAAGGGCGGAACACCTCCGCCCGATTGTGGTGTTAATCAATCTAAATATAAATGAGGGCTTAAAAGTGGCAGAAAAAAGAGATTATTATGAGGTACTGGGAGTTGATAAATCCGCCAGTGAAGCCGATATAAAAGCTGCATACAGAAAAAAGGCTAAAAAATACCATCCGGATTTAAACCCCGGCGATGCACAGGCGGAGAAAAACTTCAAGGAGGCAAACGAGGCATATGAAGTGCTCTCCAATGCTGAAAAGAAACAAAAATATGATACTTACGGCCACGCAGGGGTAGACCCCAACTTTGGTGCCGGCGGATATGGCGGCTACGGTGGCGGCTATGGCGGTGCCGGTGTTGACCTCAACGATATATTTGAAAGCTTTTTCGGCGGCTTTGGTGGTCAAGGTGGCACGTCACAACGGCGCAACCCTAACGCTCCACGCAGAGGTGCAGATGTCCATGTGGGCTTGTCCATAACCTTTATGGAGGCGGTGCACGGCTGTACCAAAACCGTCACCATCAACCGTGAGGAAAACTGTCCCGAGTGTGATGGCTCGGGTGCGAAAAAGGGCACTCACGCACAGACCTGTCCCGATTGTCATGGCACGGGGCAAGTCACCCAGCAGCAGAGAACTCCTTTCGGCGTGATACAAAACAGCCGTCCCTGTGCTAAATGTCAAGGCAAGGGCAAGATAATCACCGACCCTTGCAGCAAGTGCCGTGGCACAGGCAGAGTGCAGGTTCAAAAGAAAAAGGACGTGGAAATCCCAGCAGGTATTGACGATGAGCAGAGCCTAGCTATGCGGCTTGAAGGGGATATGGGTACTAACGGAGGGGCACAGGGCGATGTGATAATCGTCATAAATGTCCAGAGCGACCCAATGTTTGAACGCCGCAAGTATGACGTGTATGTAAATGTGCCTATCACCTACAGCCAAGCGGTTTTAGGGGCTGAAATTGTAGTGCCTACCATAGATGGAAAGGTGCAGTATACCGTCCCCGAGGGCACTCAGAGCGGCACAGTTTTCCGCCTGCGTCAAAAGGGCATAAAGTACCTTAACGGACGTGGCAGAGGGGACCAATATGTGACGGTGACGGTGGAGATACCCAAGAAGGTGACAAGGGATCAAAAGAAGGCACTAGAGGCATTTGAGGCAACCTTGAAGGACGATAACTACGAGCAAAGAAAAGGCTTTTTCAAAAAGATAAAGGATATGTTTGAATAACAAAAACGGCTGCCCCGAAAAAGGGCGGCCGTTCTTTTGTTGTGTAAAAAAAATCTGTCAATATGGTAAGCGCTAACCTGCAACGCTCCAAAGGGGGAAATGCTCCAAAAGGGCAGGGGCAGTATGCTAATCTGCAATGCTCCCAAAGGGCAGTAGAGTAAGCGCCGTTGTACTTTGATTGCAACTACAAGCCTGCTTTGCTGTCGGCTATTCGGCTTGCCTCCACCTTTACTATTCTGCGGTCGGCAACCTCAAGCACCTTAAAGCTAGCGCCCATGTACTCTACCACGGCGTTTTCTCCCGGCTCAGGGATACGTGCCAAGCGGTCGATAATCAGCCCACCCACCGTGTCAAAATCTTCCTCAATGTCCTCGGGCAAGGCTATATCCAAAAGGTCAAAGGCATCGTCTATGTCAAGGGACGCCTTGCACACAATAGTGTTTTCGTCCACCGAGTGATATTCCTCCTCCTCGTTGTCATATTCGTCCTGAATATTACCCACAATCTCCTCGAGAATATCCTCCATGGTTATAATTCCGCTAGTTCCGCCGTACTCGTCCACCACAACCGCCATCTGCATTCTTTTCACCTTAAACTGCACTAACAAATCGTTGGCGTGGCAGCTTTCGGGGACAAACATAGGCTTTCTTGCAAAGGTTTTAACGGGGGCATTTAAGAGGGATTGATCCCCGATAACCGCCAGTAAATCCTTGGCGTAGAGCACACCGCTGATGGTGTCGATGGTGCCGGAATAAACAGGTATACGGGAAAAGCCCTCCTCCTTAGTTTGGTCTAAAATGTCAAGGCAGGTGGCGTCCTCGCTAACGGCGAAAACCTCCGTCCTGTGGGTCATAATCTCCCCCACGGTGGTGCCGTCCAATTCAAAGATGTTCTCAATCATCTCTTTTTGCTCATCGTCAATTATGTCATCCTCTGCGTCCTCCACCAAATCCATAACGTCCTTTTGGGTGACCTTGGTTTGGGTGTCCAGCTTGAAGATTTTAAAGATTGCCACCACGGGCAGTGTGCCCACAAAGGTGACGGTGTAGTTCAATATCACCATGACAGGGGATAAAAACTTCACCAGCTTTTCCAGCTTGTCGTACTGTGCAAGCCCGATGCAGTAGGGGAGCAATGCCCCTATAAAAACAAATAATGCCCCCATGACGCACTGCCAGACCACATCAAATTTTGGTAGGATAAAGTAAACCAATACCCCAAAATTGACCATAAAAAGCAATGCCGAGCTGATTAAACTTTTGGACACTCCAATGGCATAATCCTCGTATTCTTCCTGTCGTCTGACCGCCGCTATGTAAAGGCATAAAATAAAATTAATCGCTGTACTAATCAAAAAATAAATAGTCCCATCAGGGTCCATTTCGTCCATTCTCCTTATGTAAATAAATTTCAATATAATCTTTGTGATTATATTATTCGATATATATTATCACTTATTATAAAATTTGTCAAATGCAGGTTGCTGTAGGGCTAACTATAAATAAAAGCAATAGACCCTATAACGTAAAATAGGTGTATTTTTGATATAAAATAGCAGCAAAAAATATTGAAAACGCTGAAAAATGTGTGCTATAGATAAAAAATCCGTTATAACCTTTACTTATATCGAGTAAGGTGTTAAAATGATAAGGTAAGATAGGTGCATAATGTACCTTAATATAAAGGAGGACATTCCAATGGCAAGAAAAAGAATTTCCATGGATGGTAATACCGCCGCCGCACACGTTAGCTATGCTTTCACTGAAGTAGCAGGTATCTACCCGATAACACCGTCATCTGTTATGGCTGAGCAAACAGATGCCTGGTCCGCAACGGGCAGGAAGAACATTTTCGGCACCGAGGTCAAGGTTGTAGAGATGCAATCCGAGGCAGGCGCAGCCGGCACAGTTCACGGCTCACTACAGGCAGGTGCCTTAACCACCACATATACAGCATCACAGGGCTTGCTCCTGATGATTCCTAATATGTACAAAATCGCAGGCGAATTGCTCCCCAGCGTTATCCACGTTTCGGCACGCTGTGTTGCTTCCCACGCCTTGAACATCTTCGGTGACCACTCCGACGTGTACGCTTGCCGCCAGACCGGCTATGCAATGCTCGCTGAGTCAAACCCCCAAGAGGTTATGGATTTGGGCGCTGTAGCTCACCTTTCAACCATCGAGGGTCGTGTTCCGGTTTTGAACTTCTTTGACGGCTTCAGAACCTCCCACGAGATTCAAAAAATTGAGGCATGGGAAACGGAAGAGCTAGCAGAGATGCTAGATTTTGATGCAGTTGATGCATTCCGCAAACGTGCTTTAAACCCAGAGCGCCCTGTACTTCGTGGCACAGCACAAAATGGCGATATTTTCTTCCAGGCAAGAGAGGCTTGCAACCCATTCTATGACGCATTCCCATCAATTGTTGAAACTTATATGGACAAGGTAAATGCAAAAATCGGCACCGACTATAAGCTGTTCAACTACTATGGTGCTCCGGATGCTGACAGAGTTATCATCGCTATGGGCTCCTTCTGCGACACCGTTGAAGAAGTCATCGACTATATGTTGGCAGCAGGCGAAAAGGTTGGCCTTATCAAGGTTAGACTTTACCGTCCTTTCGTTGCTAAAAAACTTGTTGAGGCAATTCCTGCATCCGTTAAAAAGATTGCAGTTCTCGACAGAACAAAGGAGCCGGGCAGCTTGGGCGAGCCATTATATATGGACGTTATGGCAGCTTTGGCAATTGAAAATCAGCTAAACGGCAAAACCATTGTTGGCGGCCGTTACGGTTTGGGTTCAAAGGACACAACACCGGCTTGCGTGTTTGCAATCTACAACAACCTCGCAGCCGCTGCACCAAAAGCAAACTTCACAGTGGGTATCGAGGATGATGTTACACATCTTTCCTTGCCACTACCAACTGATGTTCCAAACACAGCTAATAAAGACTGCGTTTCCTGCAAATTCTGGGGTCTTGGCGGCGACGGCACCGTTGGCGCTAACAAAAACTCCATCAAAATTATCGGCGACCATACTGAAAAATATGTACAAGCTTACTTCCAGTATGACTCAAAGAAAACAGGCGGCGTGACAATCAGCCACTTGCGTTTTGGTGATTCCCCAATCAAGTCAACCTACTACATCAACCAAGCTGACTTTGTTGCTTGTCACAATCCTTCCTACATTCTCAAAGGCTTTAAAATGGTTCAGGATGTTAAACCAAACGGTACCTTCCTAATCAACTGCCAATGGTCAAAGGACGAATTGAACACCCACTTGCCAGCTGAAGCAAAGAGATATATTGCCAAAAACAACATCAATCTCTACACCATCAACGCTATCGACCTTGCAAAGGAAATCGGTATGGGCAAACGTACCAACACAATTCTTCAGTCCGCTTTCTTTGCTCTTGCAAAGATTATGCCTGTTGAAGATGCTGTTCAGTATATGAAAAAAGCCGCATACAAATCCTACATCAAAAAGGGCGAGGATATGGTTAACCTTAACTATAACGCAATCGACCTTGGTGCAGGCAAGCTTGTTAAAATTGATGTTCCTGCTGACTGGGCTAACGCTACCGACGCAGTTAAAGCAGAAAAAGAAATCAAGACAACTAACCCAGAGCTGGCACGTTTTGCTAAAGAGATTTTGGCTCCTATCGCACTTAACAACGGCGACAGTCTACCTGTTTCCGCATTTAAGGGTGCAGAGGACGGCACATTCCCACAGGGTCTTGCAGCATTTGAAAAACGTGGCGTTGCAGTTGACGTTCCGGAGTGGATTCCAGAAAACT
>JAVWUR010000030.1:0-19443 GCA_036667055.1 Oscillospiraceae bacterium | reverse complement strand
GCAAAGACCAATTTGCACAGGCGGATTAAAAATTAAGGTTGGAATTAATGTCCACGAGAAAAATATAAACGGCAGACAGCTATTGATTAGCCCGTCTGCCGATTTTTTTTTGCAGCCAAATTTTGCGGCGCAATTTATTGTGCATTTCAGTGTATAGCCTAACCTTAATAGATAACCTTAAAATGACCGTGTGAAACCATTCGACTTGCTGTTGCACTTATCTAGCCACACAGGCATCCACTGGCCGTGGCGTGTCTTTTTAAGGGCGTCACTCTGCCACACAGCGTAACCCTCACTTTGCAAAATATCCTCTTTAAAAGTGTACAAAGTGCCGTCCATGTGTCCGTTATACGCCTTGATAAAGGTGTCATACGCCGCTTGGTACTGGGCTTTTGACAGCCCCTTGCCGTCTAACTGCTCCTGCGCATAGCGGCTGGCGGTGTTGTCAAAGTAGGTTTTGGAATACTTGTTAAAGTTTTGCAGGCGGCGGTTGGTAAAATGCATTTTTTTGGCATACCCATCCACGTCCACGGTGTGGGGCAGATAGGTGACCTCACCCTGTCCAAAATATAAATGTCCATAGGAATTAGGATATTTTGTGGGCATATCTATCATTATTTCCTCCCCCTTTCCAAAGCTGTTAACTTGGCGGGAGTGGCGGTGCCCCGAGAGATGAAGCTGCACAGCATACCGGTTTAAAAGCTCTATCAGCTTGTCACCATTTGTCATGTCATAGGGGTTTGTCTGCCCTTGGGGTACATAGTTTACAAGGGTGTTGTGGGAGGCGGTTATCACCTTTAATCGGTGCTCTTGGGCGTATATTAACTGGCTTTCCAGCCACTGCAAGGTATCCGCTGACACCTCGCCGGCAAACTCCCCTGTGGGGGTGGTGGTGTCTAGCATAACCACCAATTTATCCTCTATTACAGCGCTGTAGCTCAAGGAGGTTGTATCAGCAGACAGGGCTTTATCAAAGCCAAACGCTCCATAGGTGGATTTAAAACCGTCTGCACCTATAGTTTTAAGGTCGCACTCGCCGGGCAAAACATAGATGTCCAAGCCCTCCTCTGCCGCCCCTTGCAAAAGCGCTGACATTTCGCTGTGCTCCTCCTCAGAGCCGGTGTTGGTTAAATCCCCTAAAATCAGCAGCGTGTTAAAGCCGTTTTTCATACAGTCATATAATAGGGCTGCCACAATGTAACGGTTGTAGGGCATCTCACGAGCGGAAAGCTTAACGCCATCGTCACCGGAGGAGACATAGTGGGTGTCGGCACAGAAAGCCAAAGTGGTGTCATATTTTATGGGGGTAGGCACAGCGGTAGGAATTCCAGTTTCAGCGCAAGCGGAAAATAGAACCCCAAGGCAGAGCACAAGAGATAAAATTTTCTTCATATAAAATCACCTTATCAGAGCAAATAAACAGATGGTAACAATGTAAATAATGGGCAAAAGCAAAAGGACAATAGCCGAATAAATATGGGGAAAAGCAAATGGACATCAGCCGAATAAATATGGGGAAAAACAAATAGATAGCAGTGAGACGGCTGCGGCGTTTGTCCCATTACTATCTATTATAATACATTTTTTTCCTATGTCAAAGCGGTTTTGCCGCAGGCTTTGCCGCAGGTTTTGCCACAGGTTTTGCCACAGGTTTAGCCGCAGGTTTAGCCGCAGGTTTAGCCACGGGTTTTGCTACATATCCATAATGCCTAACAGCACTACTCCGACTAAGACCATAGCCACCACCACATATTGCTTGCGGCTGAGCTTTTCCTTCAAAAAGATGTGCGACCACAAAACAGAGAAGATGGTGTAGGAGGCGATTGCAGGGGCTGCCACAATGGCGTTGCCCGATAGAGCGAAAACGTAGGTGAACTGACCGATAGTCTCAAAGCAGGCGGCAATCAGCTTAAATTTATCCCGCTTGACCGTGAGCTTTTCTTTCTTGATACCAAGGACATAAATTGCCGCACATATGCCAACAATCATAAAGGTGAACTCATAGGAGATGTTGCAAACCGTCTCAACTGTGTCCACAGTAACCCCACGGTAAAAAGCTTCCGGCATTGCAAAATCGAAATACAGCCCATCCAAAAATGTACCCATGGCGTCGATTACCATATAGAGCACAGGGAAGATGATGGCGAAAACGCTTTTTTCATACTTTCGGTCTGCCCCTGTGTCCTTTGTGCTTTTCTCCTTGTTCATATCCAGCTTTTCAAACAGCCCCAGTAGGAATATACCCACCGAGATAAGCACCACCGCCACAAACGCCAGCATTGGCATTGTCTGTTTTAAAAACACAAAGCACATTATAGCCACCGCCGCCCCCGAGGAGTTGCAGATGGGGGAGGAGATGGACAGCTCGATATATCTAAGCCCGATATACCCAAAGAGCATGGATATTATGTACATAGCCGACACGGGCATATACGCCAAAAAGTTGTAAGGGGTGTAAGCCACGCCCCCAAAAGTCACCTGCCAGATGGCGTGAGTACCCATAACAAGACCCACCGCCATAAGCATCTTCCAATGGCTGAGCTTGTCCGATGGCTCCGAGCCCATCTTGGAAAATAAATCGGAACCCGACCACATTAAAATGGTGCAAATAGTAAAGAAAAACCACATAAAATATACCCTCTTTTAAAACAAAGGATGCTCGCCTGTGTGTGAACATCAATTGTGAAAGTATAACACAAATAAAAGCGAATTGACAAGATTTTTTTTCAAAGCCTAAAACGGCAGGTTGTAAACCCTTGTGCCAGTAGGCTTTACGGTCTTGGTATACCAGTGGTCAACCCAGATAAGGTAAGATAAGAGTAGAGAAGAGAAGAAAAGAGAAGGGTAGCTTTCGCACCGCCCAAATTCAAAAGAATTTTAAATTTTCGCCCCATGGGAAGATGGAAAAAATAAATTTGCAGCTCCGCTAAAAAATCAGGTCAAACAATATATTGTATTTTTTCTCACTTGTCAAGCACTATTTTTTACAATATGGCGAAAACCTGTTGACATATTGACACAATAGAGCTATAATCTTAGAATGTACAATAATGGCTAATTAGACCTATTTTGTAATTTTGGATAAAAATTATGTTCAAGTTGCATATAAAATAGACTGAAAAATCTTGCAAATGTACGAAAATGATTAAAATTTTGGCAATATAAAGTTTTCACTTAAAAAGTTTGTAAAAATTCTGTACAAATTTTATGGGGAAAGCTTATCACAGGTCGGGCTTTTTACAGCTTACACTTGTGTTTGGCGTCCGTTTTTTTTCACTCTTGGCAGTAATTCTGTGCTCGGGGGGTCAAAAGGGGAAAACCGTTGCCTTTATACCTATTACCAAAAGATAATATTTATGAAGGAGAGATACGAAATATGCTGAAAATAAAACCAACCATGCTTGGAACTACAGAGCGTATGAACTTTGCACAAATCAATGAGGTGCTGGAGATGCCAAACCTTATTGAGGTTCAAAAGCAATCCTACGAGTGGTTTATCAAGGACGGTATCAAAGAGGTTTTCAGAGACACAGGGGCGATAGAGGATCACACAGGTACCTTGGCTCTTGAGTTTGTTGACTACCGCTTGGAGGATCACACAAAGTATTCCGTGAAGGAATGTAAAGAGCGTGACGTCACCTATGCTGCACCTTTAAAGGTCACAATTCGTCTTTTGAACAAGGAGACAGGTGAAATTAAAGAGCAGGAAAAATTTATGGGAGATTTCCCAAAGATGACGGAAAGCGGCACCTTTATTATCAATGGTGCAGAGCGTGTCATTGTTTCTCAGCTAATTCGTTCTCCGGGAGCATATTTTAAACTTGACCATGATAAAACGGGCAAGGAATTGTACGCAGGTACAATCATACCTAACCGTGGTGCGTGGCTGGAATATGAGACGGACGTCAACGACATTTTTTATGTTCGTATAGATAAAAACAGAAAGCTGCCGGTAACCAGCTTTGCCCGTGCACTGGGCGTTTCCACCGATATAGAAATTCGTGAGCTGTTCGGTGACAACGAGATTATCGAGGCAACACTTTTAAAGGACATCACCTCCAACCAAGAGGAAGGTCTTTTGGAAACTTACAGAAAACTGCGTCCGGGCGAGCCGCCTACGGTGGAAAACAGCCAGACACATATAAATAACCTATTCTTTGACCCGAGAAGATATGACCTGTCACGCTTTGGCAGATATAAATTCAACAAAAAGCTTTCCATACAAAACCGCCTTATCAACCAAGTTGCCGCAGAGATGGTAATATCCCCCTTGACAGGAGAGGTTCTGTGCGAGGAGGGGCAGGTTATAAGCGAGGAGCTTGCACTGGTTATCGAAAACAACGGCGTGTCCGTTATGCACGTTAAAAAAGATGATAAAGTGGTAAAAATCATCTCCAATGGTATGGTTGACCACAAGGCTATCTTGGGCTTTGACGCCGCAGAGCAGGGGATAAACGAAAAGGTTTCCTTTGCGGTATTAAAGGAATTGATGGACGAAGCTGCAGGGGATGAAACACTCCTGCGTGAGCTTTTGGACAACAACAGAGAGCGTTTGATACCTAAAAATATCACCCTTGACGATATATTCGCTTCCATCAGCTATGTGCTGTGCCTAGCTCAGGGTGTGGGCAGCTTTGATGATATCGACCACCTTGGCAACCGCCGTATCAGAAGCGTGGGCGAATTGCTCCAAGGTCAATTTAGAACCGGTATCATCCGTATGGAGAGAACCATAAAAGAGAGAATGGATCAGCAGGAAAGAGAGCTTATCACACCGGAAAGCTTGATTAACATAAAGCCTGTTGTCGCCATAATGAAGGAGTTTTTCGGCTCTTCACCTCTGTCACAGTTTATGGATCAGACTAACCCATTGGCGGAATTAACTCACAAACGCCGTCTTTCTGCTTTGGGGCCCGGCGGCTTGTCAAGAGACCGTGCAGGGTTTGAAGTCCGTGACGTTCACTACAGCCACTATGGCAGAATGTGCCCTATCGAGACACCGGAAGGCCCGAACATCGGGCTTATATCCTATCTTGCTACCTTTGCAAAGATAAACGAGTACGGCTTTATCGAGGCTCCTTACCGCAAGGTTGACAAGGAGACAGGGGTTGTCACCAAAGAGGTTGTCTATATGACCGCCGATGTTGAGGACAGATATATTGTGGCACAGGCTAACGAGCCACTGGACGAGGAAAGCCGTTTCGAGCGCCCTCGTGTCACCGCAAGATACCGTGACGTAATTTTGGAGACGGCGAGAGAAAAAGTAGACTATATGGACGTTTCGCCTAAGATGCTGGTTTCCGTGGCTACCTCTATGATTCCTTTCTTGGAAAACGATGACGCTAACCGTGCCTTGATGGGCTCTAACATGCAGCGGCAGGCTGTTCCGCTACTGCGTCCACAGGCTCCTATTGTGGCTACCGGTATGGAATATAAAGCAGGGTACGACTCAGGTGTTGTGCTAATCGCCCAAAATGACGGCGTGGTGGAAAAGGTCACAGCGGATAAAATTATCGTCCGTGTGGACAAAACCACAACCGATGAATATGATGTTGTAAAATTTATGCGTTCCAACCAAGGCACCTGTATCAATCAGCGTCCTATAGTAGATGAGGGCGAAATTGTGAAAAAGGGTCAGGTTATCGCAGACGGCCCCTCCACCGACAACGGTGAAATTTCCCTTGGCAAGAATGTCCTAGTTGGATATATGACTTGGGAGGGCTACAACTACGAGGATGCTATCCTCATAAATGAGCGTGTTGTCAGCGGTGACGTGTTCACCTCCATCCATATTGAGGAATACGAGATTGAAGCTCGTGAGACAAAGCTAGGGCCGGAGGAGATTACAAGAGAGATACCAAACGTGGGCGAGGACGCTCTTAAAAACCTTGATGCTAACGGTATCATCCGTGTGGGTGCAGAGGTTTCCAGCGGCGATATATTGGTGGGTAAAGTCACTCCTAAGGGGGAGACAGAGCTGTCACCGGAAGAAAAATTGCTCCGTGCTATCTTCGGCGAAAAGGCAGGAGACGTGCGTGACACCTCACTGAAGGTTCCTCACGGCGAGTACGGCACCATCGTTGGTGTGCGTGAGTTTACCAGCGAAAACTCCGATGAAATTAAACCGGGTGTTTTAAAGGTTGTGAGAGTTTACATCGCACAGAAACGTAAGATTTCTGTGGGTGATAAGATGGCTGGCCGTCACGGAAACAAGGGCGTTGTGTCAAGAATACTCCCACAGGAGGATATGCCATATCTTGCAGACGGCACACCTCTTGACCTAGTTTTGAACCCCTTGGGCGTTCCTTCTCGTATGAACATCGGGCAGGTTCTGGAGGTTCACTTGGGCTTTGCGGCAAAGGCACTGGGCTGGAAGGTAATGACCCCTGTCTTTGACGGAGCAAACGAAAACGACATCTTTGAAACCTTGAAGATGGCAGGATTGCCCGAGACGGGCAAGGTAACCTTGTACGATGGCAGAACAGGCGAGGCATTTGACAACCCTGTAACCGTTGGCTACAAGTACTTCCTAAAGCTACATCACTTGGTTGATGATAAAATCCATGCTCGTTCCATCGGGCCATACTCCCTTGTCACACAGCAGCCTTTGGGCGGTAAAGCTCAGTTTGGCGGTCAGAGATTTGGTGAGATGGAGGTTTGGGCACTGGAGGCATACGGTGCGGCATACACCTTGCAGGAGATATTGACGGTTAAATCCGATGATATGGTAGGGCGTGTAAAGACCTATGAAGCTATATTTAAGGGCAATGAAATACCAAAGCCGGGTATTCCGGAATCCTTCCGAGTTCTCATAAAGGAGATGCAGTCACTTTGTCTTGACGTGCGTGTTCTGGATAAGAATGACGAGGAGATTGATTTGAAGCAGACCTATGAGGAGGACGGCGATTTTGCAAGCGAGATTGCAACGGAGCTTGTGGGGCAAAACGAGGACTTTGAAAAGGGCTTTTGCGTGAGCGAGGACCCGGAGGCGGACGAGGATTTAAGCCTTTCAGGAGAGGTTGACGATGAGGACGAGGACGAAGATTTGAGTTTCGATATTGAAGAAAAAGAAATCGACGAGGACGACAAGGATTTGTTCTAAAAAATTAATAGGCGGGCACAGATAAAAATATCGCCTGTAATTTATCAACCAACAAAAACGAAAAGGAGTTTGCTTATATATGGCATATAATACTTTTGAATCAATAAAAATTGGTCTTGCTTCACCGGAACAGATTAGAAAATGGTCCCGTGGTGAAGTGACAAAGCCTGAAACTATAAACTATCGTACCTTGAAACCGGAGAGAGACGGGCTTTTCTGCGAGAGAATTTTTGGGCCTATGAAGGACTGGGAATGTAACTGCGGCAAGCTTAACAAGAACCGTCACAAGGGTCAAATTTGTGACAAGTGCGGCGTTGAGTCCACCCGCTCAAAGGTAAGACGTGAGAGAATGGGGCACATCGAGCTTGCAGCCCCTGTGTCACACATCTGGTACTTTAAAGCAATACCATCAAGAATAGGTCTTATCCTTGATGTGACACCAAAGGCACTGGAAAAGGTTATCTATTTTTCAGCATATATAGTCACCGACAAGGGCTTTACCGCTCTTGACGAAAAACAACTGCTCTCCGAGACAGAATACAATGACATGGTGGAACGCTATGGCGAGGACTCCTTTACAGCTATGATGGGCGCAGAGGCGGTTAAGGTGCTGCTAGAGCAGATTGACCTGCCAAAGCTTTCCGCACAGCTTCAAGAGGAGCTGGAGACGGCAACCGGTCAAAAGAAGGTTAAACTATACAAGCGTTTAGAAGTTTGCGAGAGCTTCCGTCTTTCCGGCAACCGTCCGGAATGGATGATACTGGACGTTATCCCTGTTATCCCACCGGACATTCGCCCTATGGTTCAGCTGGACGGCGGACGCTTTGCCACCAGTGATTTGAACGATTTGTACCGCAGAGTTATCAACAGAAACAACCGTTTGAAAAAGCTTTTAGAGCTGTCTGCACCTGACATCATCGTGAGAAACGAAAAGAGGATGCTACAGGAGGCGGTGGACGCACTTATAGACAATGGCAGACGTGGACGTCCCGTCACAGGGGGCACTTCCAGCCGTCCATTAAAATCTCTTTCCGATATGCTAAAGGGCAAGGGCGGACGTTTCCGTCAAAACCTTTTGGGTAAGCGTGTTGACTATTCCGGCCGTTCCGTTATCGTTGTAGGCCCTGAATTAAAAATGTATCAGTGCGGTCTGCCAAAGGAGATGGCTCTTGAGCTGTTCAAGCCCTTTGTAATGAGAGAGCTGGTGGAAAAGGGTCACGCAACCAACATAAAATCCGCCAAGAAAAAGGTGGAAAAAGCAGGCAGCGAGGTTTGGGACGCACTGGAAAAGGTGATAAAGGGTCACCCAGTGCTATTAAACCGTGCGCCTACCCTTCATAGACTTGGTATTCAAGCCTTTGAGCCGGTGCTGGTGGAAGGCCGTGCCCTAAAGCTGCACCCACTTGTGTGTACCGCTTACAACGCCGACTTTGACGGCGACCAGATGGCTGTTCACGTTCCTCTTTCAAAAGAGGCACAGAACGAGGCGAGAACCCTTATGCTGGCAAGCGGAAACCTTTTGAAATTGTCCGATGGTTCACCTGTTGCCGTGCCTACACAGGATATGGTTTTGGGCTCTTACTATCTCACAATGGTGAACGAAAATGACAAGGGCGAGGGTATGATTTTCCGTGACGAGGACGAGGCTATAATGGCTTATTCCGAGGGTGCGGTCACGCTCCATGCCAAGGTTAGAATTAGAAGATTTACAGAAATTTGCGGAGAAAAGGTGTCCAGAATTATCGACACCACCGTGGGTAGAATTATATTCAACGGCCCAATCCCACAGGATTTAGGGTACGTTGACCGTGACGATGATGCAAACCTCTTGAAATTAGAGGTGGATTTCCAAGTGGGCAAAAAGCAGCTGGGTGACATCGTAAAGATATGTATCGAAATTCACGGCACAAAATTTACCTCCACCGTGCTGGACGCCATCAAATCACAGGGCTTTAAATACTCCACCAAGAGCGCTATCACCGTGGCAGTTTGTGATGCGGTTATACCTCCTAAGAAAAAGGAATTGCTGGCGGAGGCAGAGGCACAAATCACCAAGATAAGAACCATGTTTGAAAAGGGTCTTATGAGTGAGGAGGAGCGTTACAGAAACGTCACGAGAGTGTGGGAAACCACCACGGAGCTTGTCTCCAAGGCGTTGCAGGCAAACCTTGACAGCCGCAACCCAATTTGGATGATGGCGGATTCCGGCGCTCGTGGTTCTATGAACCAGATTAAACAGCTTGCAGGTATGCGTGGGCTTATCGCCTCCACATCAGGTAAAACTATCGAAATTCCAATCAAGTCCAACTACCGTGAGGGGCTTAACATTTTGGAATACTTTATCGCTTCTCGTGGTGCTCGTAAAGGCCTTGCCGATACCGCACTTAGAACCGCCGACTCCGGCTACCTCACAAGACGTCTTGTGGACGTATCTCATGATGTTATCATCCGTGAGTTTGACTGCGGAGCAAAGCATGGCATAACGGTAAAGGAAATTTGGGACGGCAACAGCTGTATCGAGCCTTTGAAGGACAGACTTTTGGGCAGATACACCGTCAATGACCTAATCGACCCCAAAACAGGGGCGGTTATAGTGTCTAAGGACGATATGATGACCACCGCTATGATTGCTAAAATCATTGAAGTGTTCGGAGAAAAAGACCCTGAGACAGGGAAAATCAGCTCGAGAAACATCGAGATTGAGATACGCTCTGTGCTCAACTGTAAAGCCCCTGTAGGCACCTGTACCAAGTGCTATGGCTCTTCACTTGCTGATGGCAAGTCCGTGCCAATGGGCGAGGTTGTGGGTACCATTGCAGCTCAGTCTATAGGCGAGCCGGGCACACAGCTTACCATGCGTACCTTCCACACCGGCGGTATCGCTTCCGCAGAGGATATAACACAGGGCTTGCCTCGTGTTGAAGAGCTGTTTGAAGCAAGACGTCCTAAGAAGATTGCCATAATGTCCGAAATTGCGGGCAAGGTCAAAATCGACAACACCAAAAAAGGTCAGTATGCAATTGTGGAGGGCTTTGATGAAAACGGTGCCCCCTGCGAAAAGAGCTACCTTATACCTTTCGACCAGCGTCTGTCCAAAAATGCTTACGATGGTGCGGAGATAGAAAAGGGTGCGTTCTTGACCGATGGTTCGGCAGCACCTGCGGATATACTCGCCATCAAGGGCAGAACAGCGGTTCAAGATTACATCATCCAAGAGGTGCAGAGAGTTTACCGTCAGCAGGGTGTTGAAATAAACGACAAGCACATTGAGGTTATCGTTCGTCAGATGATGAAGAAGGTAAAGATTGACGAGGTTGGTTCCACCAATCTTATCGGCGGTGCAATGGTGGACTACAAAGAATACCGTGATAAGCTGGACACACTTTCCGAGAGAATTGAAAATGGCGAGAAGGACTTGGTTTTGCCACAGGGCACTGATGTTATCTTGGGTATCACCAAGGCAGCACTTGCCACCGAGAGCTTCCTGTCTGCCGCCTCCTTCCAAGAGACAACTAAGGTTCTCACCGACGCTGCCATCCGTGGCAAGGTTGACCCTCTGCTTGGACTTAAAGAGAATGTTATCATCGGCAAGCTAATCCCAGCCGGTGCCACCATTTTAAGCCGCTATGAGGACGAAGAACCGGAAAATATCTTGGATAAAGAGTTTATTCCCGAAGAAACTTTCGCAGAAGATTAAAAAAACTATTGACAAACACTGTGCCAAAATAGTACAATGAATTTTGGCACAGACTGTGTTGTCTAAAATGCCAATGTTTAAGCTGAAAGTTTGTTTATATTAACAAAAATAAGCTTTTTCATATAAAAACTGTAATAGGAGGAAAAAAAATGCCAACATTTAACCAATTGGTTCGCAAAGGCAGAGAGGTTTTGGTGAAGAAATCTACAGCTCCGGCACTACAGAAAGGCTTTAACAGCCATAAAAATGTAGTGACAGACCAAACAGCACCACAAAAACGTGGAGTATGTACAGCTGTTAGAACAATGACACCTAAAAAGCCTAACTCAGCTTTAAGAAAAGTTGCAAGAGTTCGTCTTTCAAACGGAATGGAAGTTACATCTTACATCCCGGGCATCGGTCACAACCTTCAAGAGCATAGCGTTGTTCTTATTCGTGGTGGGCGTGTTAAGGACTTGCCTGGTGTACGTTACCATACAATTCGTGGTACACTTGATACACAGGGCGTTGCAAAGAGAATGCAGAGCCGTTCCAAATACGGTGCAAAGCGTCCAAAACCAGGCGCAGCTGCAGCAGCTACGAAAAAAAAGTAAAATAACAAAAGATATGCCAAAGAGGGCTTTATATATAGATATATATATATTTCCCCTTATTGTACAGGCTATAGATGCCTGTTAAAAATGCATACAGAAGTTTTTTACACTTTTGAGTACCAACGATATCATCAATAATGAAGGAGGGAAGAACGGTGCCAAGAAGAGGAAATATTGCTAAAAGAGATGTGCTGGCAGACCCGGTATACAGCTCTAAATTAGTTACAAAACTTATCAACAGCATAATGCTGGACGGCAAAAAAGGCGTTGCACAGAAAATTGTTTATGATGCCTTTGACATCATTTCACAGAAAACAGGCAACGACCCATTAGAGACATTTGAAAAGGCTATGGAAAATATCATGCCTTTGCTAGAGGTTAAAGCTCGCCGTGTAGGCGGTGCAACATACCAAGTTCCTATGGAAGTCAGAGTGGAGAGAAGACAAACACTTGGTCTTCGCTGGTTGACAACCTATGCAAGAAACAGAAACGAAAAAACAATGCGTGAAAGACTTGCAGGCGAAATCATAGACGCCACAAATGGTACAGGCGGTGCTTACAAAAAACGTGAGGACACACACAAAATGGCAGATGCAAACAAGGCATTTGCACATTACAGATATTAGTACTACTTTTGCACAACGGCTATGTGGCATTTATGCTGCATAGTCTGCGGCAAAAATATGTTATTTTAAAATAGTATATTTTTGCCATTCAATAATCTAGGAGGAAATATGGCAAGAGACGTTTCATTGGAAATGACCAGAAATATCGGTATCATGGCTCATATAGATGCCGGTAAAACAACGACTACCGAGCGTATTCTCTATTTTACAGGCGTAAACCATAAAATAGGTGAGACTCATGACGGCAGTGCTACAATGGACTGGATGGAACAAGAGCAAGAGCGTGGCATAACCATTACATCGGCTGCTACCACCTGCTATTGGTCACACTCAAAGTTCAAAGACCCTGCTGAGATAAAGAAAAATCGTCATAGAATCAATATTATTGACACTCCTGGCCACGTTGACTTTACAGTTGAGGTTGAGCGTTCACTGCGTGTTCTCGACGGCTCTGTAACAGTATTTTGTGCAAAAGGCGGCGTTGAGCCACAGTCAGAAACTGTTTGGCGTCAGGCAGACAAGTACAAAGTACCAAGAATGGCCTATGTTAATAAGATGGACATTATGGGTGCTGACTTCTTTAATGTTGTCAGCATGATGAAGGATAGACTTAAATGTAATGCAATTCCAATCCAAATTCCTATGGGTGCCGAAGAGACATATGTAGGTATGGTGGATTTGATAAAGATGAAAGCCATTGTGTTCGACAAGGACATAAACAAGGGCTACGTCGAGGAAGAAATTCCGGCAGAATACATGGCAAAAGCTGAGGAATACCATGCGGCTATGGTAGAGGCAGCAGCAGAATCAGTGGAAGAGCTTATGGAAAAATATCTTGAGGGCGAAGAGCTTACTCAGGATGAAATCAAAAGCGCTATCCGCAAGGCAACCCTTGATAACACAATGGTTCCGGTTCTCTGTGGTACCTCTTACAAAAACAAGGGTGTTCAGCAGTTGCTTGATGCAGTTTTGGACTTTATGCCGGCACCTACCGACGTTCCGTCCATCACAGGCATAAACCCCGACACCGAGGAGGAGGTTGTTCGCCATTCCAGCGACTCCGAGCCTTTCTCTGCATTGGCATTTAAGATTGCCACCGACCCATTTGTGGGTAAGCTCTGTTTTTTCCGTGTCTATTCCGGCACAGTAAAGGCAGGCAGCACCGTGTACAACTCTGTGAAGGACTCCAATGAGAGAATTGGCAGAATTTTGCAGATGCACGCAAACCATCGTGCAGACATTGAAGAATGTCACGCAGGGGACATTGCGGCGGCGGTAGGCGTTAAAAATACCACCACAGGCGACACACTGTGTGATGAGAAAAACCCTGTTATCCTTGAGAGCATGGTATTCCCAGAGCCAGTTATCCGTGTTGCTATCGAGCCAAAAACTAAGGTTGGTCAAGAGAAGATGGGTCTTGCATTGTCAAAGCTCGCTGAAGAGGACCCAACCTTTAAGACTTACACCGACGAGGAAACCGGACAAACAATTATCGCAGGTATGGGCGAGTTGCATCTTGAAATTATCGTTGACCGTCTATTGAGAGAATTTAAGGTAGAGGCAAATGTGGGCGCACCACAGGTTGCTTACCGTGAAACTGTCAAGACAAACAGCGATGTTGATATGAAGTACGCACGTCAGTCCGGCGGTAAAGGCCAGTACGGTCACGTCAAAATCAGACTTGAGCCAAACGAGCCAGGCAAGGGCTACGAATTTATCAATGCCGTTGTTGGTGGTGCTATTCCTAAGGAATACATCGGGCCGGTTGACCAAGGTATCCAAGGGGCTATGAAGTCCGGTATCCTTGCAGGCTACCCTGTTGTGGACGTTAAGGTTACACTTTATGATGGATCCTACCATGAGGTTGACTCCTCTGAAATGGCGTTTAAGATTGCCGGTTCAATGGCATTCAAGGAAGCTATGAGAAAAGCAAACCCTGTGATATTGGAGCCTGTTATGAAGGTTGCCACAATCGTTCCGGATGAATACCTAGGTGATGTTATGGGAGACTTTAACAGCCGCCGTGGGCTTATCCAAGGCACCGAGACAAGACCTGGTGCACAGCAAATCAACGCCATTGTGCCGCTACAGAATATGTTCGGCTACTCTACCGACCTGCGTTCAAAAACACAGGGACGTGGCAACTACGCTATGGAGCCAAGCCATTATGTGGAAGTTCCAAAGTCAATTGCTGAGGGTATTATGGCAGGTCGTGTCAAGAAAGATTAAATCCAATAAAGACTTGATTTTTAAGTGCTCTTTTGGTACAATAGAATAAAATGGGCACATTCCTATGGGGTGTGCTCAAGGCGTAAACATTAAAACATTTTCTTATAAAAATAATAGGAGGATTTCTTACTATGGCAAAAGCTAAATTTGAAAGAAGCAAACCCCATATCAACATTGGCACAATCGGTCACGTTGACCACGGCAAAACAACTCTTACCGCTGCAATCACAAAGGTTTTGAGCTTGCAGGGCGGTGCTAGCTTTACAGACTACGCAAACATCGACAAGGCTCCTGAAGAGAGAGAGCGTGGTATCACAATCAATACGTCACACGTTGAGTACGAGACAGTTTCTCGTCACTATGCTCACGTTGACTGCCCAGGCCATGCTGACTATGTTAAAAACATGATCACAGGTGCTGCTCAGATGGACGGTGCTATTCTGGTTGTTTCCTCTGCTGACGGCCCAATGCCTCAGACTCGTGAGCACATCTTGCTCTCACGTCAGGTTGGTGTTCCTTACATCGTAGTATTTATGAACAAGGTTGACCAAGTTGATGACCCTGAGCTACTAGAGCTAGTTGAAATGGAAATTCGTGACCTGCTTTCAGAATACGAATTCCCAGGCGACGATACACCAATCATCAAGGGTTCTGCTCTTAAAGTGCTTGAATCAACAGCTACAGACCCTCATGCTCCTGAGTATGAGTGCGTTAACGAGTTGATGGCAGCAGTTGACAGCTACATCCCTACACCTGAGAGAAAATCAACACTTCCTTTCCTTATGCCTGTTGAAGACGTTTTCACAATCACAGGTCGTGGCACAGTTGCTACAGGTAGAGTTGAAAGAGGAACAATCAAGGTTGGCGAAGAAGTTGAAATTGTTGGTCTTGCAGAAGCAAACAGCAAAACAACTGTTACAGGTCTTGAAATGTTCAGAAAATTGCTTGACTTTGCAGAAGCCGGCGACAACGTAGGTGCTTTGCTTCGTGGTGTTCAGCGTGCTGACATCCAAAGAGGCCAAGTTCTGTGCAAACCAGGCTCTATCAAACCACACACAAAGTTCTTGGGTCAAGTTTATGTTCTTAAAAAGGACGAGGGCGGCCGTCATACACCGTTCTTTAACAACTATCGCCCACAGTTCTACTTCAGAACAACTGACGTTACAGGTGTTATCACATTGCCAGAAGGCGTTGAGATGTGTATGCCAGGGGACAACGTTGAGATGAATGTTGAGCTTATCACAACAATCGCTATTGAAGAAGGCCTTCGTTTCGCTATCCGTGAGGGCGGCAGAACAGTTGGTTCAGGCGTTGTTATCAAAGTTAACGCTTAATTTTTAATCGTTAGTTTATAACTTTATCAGATAAAGCCCCTTTTGCATTTATGCCGGAGGGGCTTAACTGTATAAAAAATTTGCAGCAGCACCATAAAAGTATTAAAGGGTAAGTGAGTTTTTAAGACCCACTTACTTTTTGCAAATAACCTCGAGTAAATCGGCTTTTATGAAAAATAAAAGTGTCATTACAAGGGGTTTTGTTGTATAATATAAAACAACACAAAAAATAGTAATATATAAACAAGGAGTAAAGTAAAATGAGTAAGATTATAAAAGAATCTTTGACCTTTGATGACGTGCTTTTGATACCACAATATTCTAAGGTTGTGCCGGCAGAGGTTTCCACAAAGACGGTACTTAGCAAAAATATCGCATTGAATATACCGCTTTTATCTGCCAGTATGGACACCGTCACCGAATCGAGAATGGCAATTGCACTTTCACGAGAGGGCGGCATAGGCATCATCCATAAAAATATGCCTATAGAAAAGCAGGCACTTGAAGTTGACAGGGTCAAAAGAAGCGAGCACGGTGTTATCACCGACCCATTTTACCTAAGCCCCACACATAAAGTCGGCGATGCAGACGAGCTTATGGGGAGATATCGCATTTCCGGCGTGCCAATTGTGGACGAAAACAAGGTTTTGGTGGGTATAATCACCAACCGTGATATGCGTTTTGAATTGGATATGGCAAGACCAATCAGCGAGGTTATGACAAAGGATCATTTGGTAACTGCACACGAGGGAATTTCCATCGACGAGGCTGAGGAGATTTTGAAGGCACACAAGATAGAAAAACTTCCATTGGTGGACGAAAAAGGCGTGCTAAAGGGTCTTATTACCATAAAAGATATTGAAAAGAGAATTTTATACCCCAACTCCTCCAAGGATTCAAGAGGTCGCTTGCTCTGCGGTGCGGCGGTGGGTATCACCAATAATATGCTGGAAAGAGCTACGGCACTAGTAAATGCAGGGGTGGATTTGCTGTCCATCGACACTGCTCACGGTCACTCTCAGGGCGTGCTGGACGCTGTTAAAAAGCTGAAGGACACCTTCCCTGAAATCACACTTATGGCAGGGAACATCGCCACAGCTAAAGCGTGTGAGGCACTTATAAAAGCAGGTGCGGATATAGTTAAAGATGGCATCGGCCCCGGCTCCATCTGTACCACCCGTGTGGTTGCAGGTATCGGCGTGCCACAGGTCACAGCGGTTATGGATTGCTGCGAGGTGGGTAAAAAGTACGGTGTGCCAATTATCGCTGACGGCGGCATAAAGTTTTCCGGCGATATAACCAAGGCAATTGCAGCCGGTGCGTCGGCGGTTATGCTAGGCTCGCTCTTGGCAGGCACCGAGGAAAGCCCCGGAGAAACTACAATTTTGAAGGGCAGAAGCTTTAAATCTTACCGTGGTATGGGCTCTTCTGCCGCTATGTCCTGCGGCTCAAATGACCGCTATTTCCAAGACGGAAAAGCGAAATTTGTTCCAGAGGGCGTTGAGGGTATGGTGCCCTATCGTGGACTCACAAAGGATATTGTCTATCAGCTAGTGGGTGGTCTGCGTGCTGGTATGGGCTACTGCGGCACTGCCACCATTGCAGAGTTGCAGGAGAACGGCGAGTTTGTGAAAATCACAGGTGCCGGACTTATCGAGAGCCATCCTCATGATATTCTTATCACCAAGGAAGAAAATAACTACTCGGTGGGCGACTATAAATAGCCTTGTAAAAATCACAGGGGCGGCTATAGACAGCCTTGTGCAAAAGGTAAAGACAGCATGGGCGGATGTAAAATCCGCCCCTACTTCTTGTAGATGAGATGAATTTCATACACAAAAAGTAGTTTTAAAATATAATATAACAAGGAGTATACAAATGTCACAAGAATATATAATGATAATTGATTTTGGCAGCCAGTACAGAGAGGTTGTGGCACGGCGTATACGAGAGAACAACGTGTACAGCGAGGTAGTTTCCTATAAAAATGCCCTGAAATGTGCCAAGGAAAACCCACCCAAGGGGATAATTTTCACCGGTGGGCCGAATAGTGTCTATGAAAAAAATTCACCACAGATTGAAAAGGAAATTTTCCAGCTGGGCATACCGGTTTTGGGCATCTGCTACGGGGCACAGCTCATGGCACACACTCTTGGCGGCAAGGTGGAAAAACAGGAAAAGCGTGAGTATGGCAAGGTGAAAATCAAGGCGTGCAATGGTGGTGACTTGACGGGAATGTTCGAGGAAGAATTTTGCTGGATGAGCCACACCGACCAAATTGTCCAGCTGCCCGAGGGCTTTGTGGTTACGGCAACCTCGGAAACCTGTCCCTTTGCGGCGATGGAATGTAAAGCTAAAGGGCTGTACGCTGTGCAGTTTCATCCGGAGGTGGAGCACACTCCTTTTGGGCGGCAGTTGTTTTACGATTTCACTGTCAAGGTGTGCGGCTGTAAGCAGAATTGGACTAGCCAAGGGTTTATCGACACCCAAATAAATGAGATAAAACAGACGGTGGGGGACAAAAATGTCCTGTGCGCACTGTCGGGCGGAGTGGATTCTACCGTCGCAGCCGTGCTGGTTCACAGGGCGATAGGGGAGCGGTTGACCTGCGTTTTTGTTGACCACGGCTTTATGCGTAAAGACGAGGGCGATATGGTTATGGACACTCTGGAAAAAGAATTTGAGATGAAGGTTATCCGTGTCAATGCCAAGGATAGGTTTATGGCAAAGCTTGCAGGGGTGACAGAGCCGGAGGAAAAACGCAAGATAATAGGGGCGGAGTTCATCAAGGTTTTTGACGAGCAGGCAGCCCTATTGGAAGAGCAAAGCTTTCTATTGCAAGGGACAATCTACCCCGATGTAATCGAATCGGGCACCGACACCGCCCATGTCATCAAGAGCCACCACAATGTTGGGGGCTTGCCAAAGGACGTAAAGTTTAAGCTGCTAGAGCCACTTCGCCCCTTGTTTAAGGACGAGGTTCGCAAGGTGGGGGCGGCACTTGGAATACCTAAGCAGATAGTTAACCGTCAGCCTTTTCCGGGGCCGGGGCTTGCCATAAGAACATTGGGGGAGCTTACCGACGAAAAGGTGGAGATTGTGAGAGAGAGCGACGCAATTTTACGCCAGGAGATAGCCAAAGCAGGGCTAGATGGTGCTATTTGGCAGTATTTCACGGTGCTGCCTAACATCCGCAGTGTGGGTGTTATGGGGGACGTGAGAACCTACGCCCACGTTGTGGCAATAAGAGCCGTCACCTCCACCGATGGAATGACCAGCGATTGGGCAAAAATCCCCTATGAAGTGCTGGAGAAAATCTCCTCCAGAATAGTAAATGAAGTGAACAACGTGAGCCGCATAGTCTACGACATAACCACAAAACCCCCAAGCACAATAGAATGGGAGTAAGCAGCGGTTGGCTTGTAGCTTGCAAAATTGAATGAAAATATACAAAAAAGAGGGCTAAAAAGCCCTCTTTTTCTTATTTTATGCGGTTTTAGCGAAAGTTTATGTAGAACCTATTTTAGTTATAGCCCCACTGATAACAAAATGATAACATTCCTATAATATCAAGTAACAGTTTGTTGATTTTCTAATTTAGATTTAAGGCTTTTTTCAAAGTCCTCTATTTTTTTTAAGGCAATATTTAGGCTTGATATTAGCTTTTCTTTGATATCTTCTATTGTGTCGTCTTCAGAATATTTTAATACGTCCCAAGATTTTAATGTATACCAAATCCAATTTTCGTTAGGGTTATTAGCTGAATTAATTTTTAAAAATTCAGAAAAATAAGAATCTCTCTCGTTGTTAGTAAAATCTCCTTTACTTAAAGGTAGTTTTATCCTTATTTTATTATTGCAAT
>JAVWUR010000029.1:0-19939 GCA_036667055.1 Oscillospiraceae bacterium | reverse complement strand
AACTATTTACTTGTTTGGATAACTGTGAGCAAGCTGTGAGCGTTGGCTCTGCTTTCTTGCTTTCCGAGATAGTACAAGCCCTTTGTTTATGCGGGTTTGTGGGGATAGGGTGGACACCTGACCAAACTAATTTCTAGTGTGCCACATTATTACCACTTTGATACTAGCCCAGATTTTGCTGGGGATGCCTTAATCGCTCCTTGGGCAAGGGTTAAAGGAGTAATTCAAAAAAACTGTAGCCGAGCAATAGGCAAATTTTTTTTGCAGAGATTTTAGCTGGGAAATATGCTTGACAATACCTTTAACCATATCATTATAACGAAATATCTTTAAAAAAGCAATAGATAAATACAACAAAATGGCAAACTTGAAAAACTTGTTAATTCCCAAAGTAAGTTCCACGGTAAAGGTTGGGTTGGAAATTAGTGTGGGAATTAATCAACTTGAAAATTGTTGCAGAAGTTTATATGCAAAAGCTTACAAGCAGCGGTTTTGCCTTTTATTCAAGACGAAAAAGGAGGCTACATATTACATTCAACATTTATGACTTTTCCTTTTTCCACATAGACTCTTGGCACACGCCGCTGGATGCCACACATGATTTCGTAGTTTATAGTGCCGGACTTTGCGGCTATTGTTGAAAAGCTGGTACTGCCGGTGCCGCCCATTGCAATGACTTCATCACCCACTGCCACACGGCTGCCCGTCACGTCCACCATGCACTGATCCATACATATCCCGATGATGGGATATTCATTTCTGCCTATCGTTACAAGATGTCCACTGGTTTTAAGCTGGCGTGGCAAGCCGTCGGCATACCCAATGGCAATGGTGGCAACTGTGGTGTCGGCAAAGGCTTCAAAAGATAGACCATAGCCCACAAATTGTCCGGCTTTTATAGTTTTTATATGAGTTACAATGGTTCGAACCGTCATGGCTGACTGCAACTCGGGGCTGCCAACTTGGGCAGAGGGGCTTTCTCCATAGAGAATTATCCCCGCTCTCATGGTGTTGAATTTACTGCTTAAATTTCTCAATATTGCGGCAGAGTTTTGTCCGTGAATAACTTTAAAGTCGAACCCAATTCGTGTCAAAAAGTCCAGCGTTTCATTGAAGAGATTAATTTGATTTTCCGTATATGCGACTTCCTTTTCACCCAGGGCATCCGACACAGGAAAATGGCTGAAAATCCCAGTGAATTGCAGGTTATTCAGCTCTAAAAGCTTTCTCATTTCGCTGCGGCTCGCCTCTTTTTCTCCCACCATGTCAAAACCAATACGCCCCATTCCGGTATCCAATTTCAGATGGCAGTCAATGGGGTACAGCGCTTGTTGGTTTAATTCCTTGGCATATGCAAGGCTGAAAACACACTGTGTGATTTTGTTGTGAAAAAGTTCATTTGCCATGGAAGGATGAGTGTAACCCAAAACCAAAATTGGCAGCTTTATGCCGAATTTGCGCAGCTCCATCCCCTCGGAAAAGGAGGAAACTGCAATTCCAAAGGCACCAAGCTCCTCATAAATTTTGGCAAGATATTTTGCCCCGTGCCCATAAGCATCCGCCTTTAAAACTACATAAAAAGGCTTTTCAAAGGTACTTTTTATAAAATTATAGTTGTGCTTTATTGCGCCGACATCCACCTGCGCCCAACAATGTTTTTCAATGGTATTCATTATAATTACAACTCCAAGCATTTATATTTTATTTATATATATAATATTCATATAATAAAGTGATTATTTTATATTTTTGATGCCCCAACCATCCAAATCTTTTTTTTGAAAAGCATTAAGACTTTTTTGCCTAAAGGAAGGGTCCTCATGGCATTTTAAAGTGATAAACTTCTTCATATTTTCTCTGTTGGTCACTCCGTCCACGGGGCAAAGAGACTTTACAGTGGGCAGAGCCCTTTCCTTTACCGCCCGAACAACATCACTTTCCATTGCCAGCGCAAGGGGGCGAATCATGGTGATATCCTTCATCGAAAGATAGGTTACAGGGCTAAAAGTCCCTATTCTACCCTCATTCCAAAGGTTCATGTAAAAGGTTTCAATGGCATCATCCAGATGGTGACCTAATGCAATTTTGTTGCAACCAAGCTCTTTAGCGGTGTCATGCAGAGCACCACGGCGCATACGGGCGCATAGAGAACAGGGGCTGCGCTCCTTTCGCTCATCAAAGATTATTGTGCCTATCTCTGTGCGTTTCACAATGTATTCAATGTCATTTTCTCGAAATAATTGTTCCAGCACAGAATAATCCATATCCGCTGCGCCAAAGTGAGGGTCAAGGGTGAGGGCGACCATATCAAAGTCAATCCCTATGTATTTTTGCAGTTTTTTTAATGTTATTGCCAATGCAACACTGTCCTTGCCACCGGAGACACCAATACAAATCTTGTCTTTATCCTGTATCATATTGTACCCTACGATGGCTTTTCGAGTGAGCCCACAAAGTTTTTGAAAATATTGAGCCATATAACCTCTTTTATAAATTAGGATTTTCACATCTATTACATCTACACATTATAAAGGTTTTCACAGGATAAAACAAGCATTTTTTTCAATTTGCATATTGAGATAATAGGACTAAAACACATGAAATAAAGAGATATAACGAGGTAAACTCGATTGGGCTGATTTTCTATTAAAAAACCGTTGACTTTTGGGCTGTCAATTGGTATACTAGTCCTTGCTCGAAAGAGCCTTTAATTTTGTTAACACTAAGTTATATTAAATTTTAATTAGGAGGACTATTATGAGTACTTTTCTTCAAAATCCCACAAAAGTAGAGCGTAAATGGTATATTATCGATGCAGCCGGCAAACCACTGGGCCGTGTTGCTGCAAAAGCTGCTGTTCTTTTAAACGGCAAGCACAAGGTAACATATACACCAAACGTTGATTGTGGTGACCATGTGGTTATCATCAACTGCGATAAAGCTGTTTTGACAGGTTCAAAGCTGGACAACAAGTTTTATCACCATCACTCAGGTTGGATTGGCGGCTTAAAGTCAGTCAACTACCGCACATTGATGGCATCAAAATCCGACAAAGCTATGTACCTTGCTGTTGAAGGCATGGTAAAGGGCAACAAAATCGGCGCAAAAGCAATGACAAGACTAAGAGTATATAAAGGCGCAGCACATGAAAACGCCGCTCAAAAACCGGAAACAATTGAACTTTAATCTTTAAGGAGGACAATAATTATGTACGAAACAAAAGCATATTTTTATGGCACAGGCCGTCGTAAATCTTCCGTCGCAAGAGTTAGAGTTTACAGCGGTTCAGGCAAAATCACAATTAATGGCAGAGACATTGACGATTTTTTTGGTCTTGAAACATTGAAATTGATTGTTCGTCAACCTGTTACACTCACCAACACAACCGATAAATTTGACCTTGTTGTCAGAGTTAACGGCGGCGGTGTGTCCGGTCAAGCCGGTGCTATCCGTCACGGTTTGGCAAGAGCATTGCTACAATATGACGAAAATCTTCGTCCAGAGCTTAAAAAAGCAGGCTTCCTGACAAGAGACCCACGTATGAAGGAAAGAAAGAAATACGGTCTTAAAGCAGCTCGTCGTGCACCCCAGTTCAGCAAAAGATAGTTTCTATCAAATTTTACAGACCTCACATTTGTGGGGTCTGTTTTTTTGGTGCAATGGGAGCACGCCTCGTCCTGCACCACGGAATGTCATATAGGCAGCCACCTTCGCATATATCAATGCGCACAGCTATAAGCGAGCGGCTACTACTGTCCGTCCGTTGCTTGATAAAATTTTCCGCAAGCGACAAAGGTAGGAAGGTCTGTGGATAAAACAGTTATCCCCTCCTCCTTGGCTTTGGCGAGAGCATCATCGTTTATTTGGCTGCTTTGACACAGCACAATGCAGGCAACATCGTTTAAACTTGCAACGGCGATGGCATTGATATTTCCCATTACGGTAAACCACACGTTATCCGTTTGGGCGTTTGCCATAACCCAGCTTAAAAGGTCTCCGCAAAACCCACCTACAATCTCCTTGTCCTCCCCCTTGGAAAGGTAGGAAAAGTTAAATTTTTGTTGTAATTGCCATACAGTCATAGCTAAATTCCTTTCGTTTGAGAGATAAAAATATGTAGTAATGGTGCATTAAACCCTTTGCTATAGTCCATAAAAAGCATTGCCTTTGCCCCCATTAGGGTTGCATAAGGGTGGAGATAATTCTCTGCATTTTTTCCTGCATTCTCACAACACAGCGGTCGATGCTTATGTTTTTGCACACAACATCCTGTGCAAAGCAGCGGCAGGTAGGGCTTCCGCAGGAGCCGCAGTCAATTCCGGGCAGACTCTCCAAAATTTTCTCAAGCTCGGCGTAGGCCTTGAACTTTTCAATTCTATCACCTTGTAATTCCAGCACAGGGGAGTATTCAAGATGGGTGTCCCACAGCATGGCATTGGGTATGCTGCTCTCAAGACGATTTATGGAAACAGGCATATATTTCCTAAGCCGTTTCAGCTTGGTTTTGGCAATGTAGGGGTTTTCTACCGTGAGCACCCCACCAACACAGCCGCCATTGCAAGCGTTTAGCTCCACAAAATCCAAATTTTCGAACTTATCGTCCTCTAAATCCTCCAGAACCTTTATGACGTTTTCAATGCCGTCACAGGCAAGATAGTTATCCACAGTGACAAGACCGGCGCTCTCTCCGCCGCTGCTCGCCCAAGAAATGCCAATTCTGCCTGCCGTCTCTTGGACATTAGGGTCGGGGTGCTCCATGGATTTTATCAAGAGAGGATAGATGTCTTTTATTGCCACAGCCCCATCAACACTGCTCTTTTTACTGCCTATAGGGGTATTGATGGCGGTTATTTTGGCGGGACAAGGGGTGATAAAAATGCAGCCGATTTCCTCCTCCTTTAAACCGGTGGTTGCCATTATTTCTACCTTGGCAAGCCGTGCGGCAAGCTCCATGGGAGAAACAAAGGGCAGCACATGGCTAATGAGCTGAGGAAAACGCACCTTAATAAGCCTAACCACCGCCGGACACGCCGA
The DNA here is from genome assembly GCA_036667055.1 of Oscillospiraceae bacterium. Taxonomy (GTDB): domain Bacteria; phylum Bacillota; class Clostridia; order Oscillospirales; family Ruminococcaceae; genus RGIG3102. The sequence continues at coordinate 14,905 of JAVWUR010000029.1, read as the reverse complement.
GGATAGCACAGGCTTTGGCATCTTTTCCATGATTTTTCTTGTGGCGTCACTTATCAGCTCTGCCGCCTTGGCAACTTCAAAAAAGCTGTCAAACCCAAGCCCCCCAAGCCCTGCCAAAATTTGCTCAACGTCCTGCACATTGTTAAACTGAGCATAGAGACTGGGCGCCGGCAGTGCCACTAGATGCTTAAATTGCGTGTATTCGGACAGTTGGGGACAGGTTGCTTTTTTTGCTCGGTGAGGACAAACCCTGATACATTCACCGCAATCTATACACCGCTCGCTTAAAATAAAAGCCTTGCCACCACGCACCCGTATCGCCTCGGTGGGACAGCGCTTTATACAGTTTATACAGCCCTTGCACAGCTCCGCATCAAGGGTAACGGAATGTGTATAGGTACCCTCCATGTTATTCACCTTCATTCAATGGTACATCTCAATGGCTGCTATATAATAATATAGTACATTAAAGATGCGCCTATAAAATTTGTTAAGCTATAAATTTATGGCCATTTTTATGTGGGTTCCTCTGCCCACCTCCGATTGGATGTCAAAGGTGTCAGCGTATTTTTTCATATTAGGCAAGCCCATTCCCGCCCCAAAACCCAAGGAGCGCACGGAATCGTCAGCGGAGGAATAGCCCTCCTTCATGGCAAGGGATATGTCGGCAATTCCGGGGCCTTCATCGTCTAGGAAAAGCTCCACCTTGTCGGGATACACCTTTGCGGTGATGCTGCCGCCGCCGGCGTGTATGGCAAGGTTTATCTCACCCTCATACAGGCTTATTGACACGTTGCGCAACGCTCCTCCGGTAACGCCCATGACCTTTAATTTGTTTTTCAAATCGGCAGATGCCTCGCCCGCCCGTGTAAAATCATCACCGGGTACGGAGTAAGTATATATTATCGGCTCCACTTTTAGGCACCTCGCAAGCCGTTTTCATATAGAATACCACAGCAGGTAAAGAGCGCTTTTTGTGTTGTCAGCACACAAATCCCTTTTTCTCTGGCGATATTAACTGAAAGCTCATCCGGCATCTTGCCTCTTACATACACCACGCACAGCATATCCATCATGTCGGCGGTGCGTATAACCTGCGGATTGTTAAGCCCGGTGAGTAGAACCGCTTGATCCTTAACATAGGCTAAAACGTCGCTCATCATGTCGCTGCCGCAGGCGGAATTTACCTCGTTTTCCACACCCAATTCCGGTGTGAGGTTTTTGGCATCTAAAAGTGTTACTATATCGCTTATTTTCATACAAGCCCTCTCCTGCCAATCTGCATTTTAACACAGTATATTGACATTTCCATGTTTGATATTTCAACCAAAACATAAATAAATTTCATTTCTTTAATTATATTGCATATTTTATCTTAACGCAAGTAGCAAAAAGTTTAACAAAGTGACGAAAATTTATAAAAAATGGTAAAAACATCGGTTTTAAACAAAAAGTAGTGGTAAATTGAAACAAAATTTGTTATACTTAGTGCAAGTAACGCTAGAAATCTGTTACGTTTTTGACAATCAGATATAGGAGGAAACTAAATGAAACGCATTTCAAAATTACCATTCGCCGGCACTCCGGAACAAGAGAAACAATTAAAAAAATGGCTTGGCGAAAATGGTACTAAACCCGGCGTGGCCGTGTCGGCTTTGCAGAAAGCACAGGAAATTTATGGATATCTGCCCATAGAAGTGCAAAGAATGGTGGCAGAAGGGGTTGGCAAGCCGCTTGAAGAAATTTACGGCATTTCAACTTTCTATGCCCAATTCTCTCTCACACCAAAGGGAAAATACAAGGTTGCAGTTTGTCTTGGCACCGCTTGCTATGTAAAAGGTTCGGGCAAAATCTTGGCAAAGCTAGAGGAAAAGCTGGGAATAAAAAGCGGCGATTGCTCACCTGACGGAGAGTTCAGCTTGGAATCATCAAGATGTATCGGCGCTTGCGGTCTGGCTCCGGTGTTTACTGTAAACGATGACGTTTATGGCAGAGTTAAGGAAGACGGCAGCGAGCTAGATGGCATTTTGGCAAAATACAGGGCATAATTTATGCAGGAGCTTTCTTTAAATATATTGGATATTGCACAAAATTCCATAACAGCACAGGCAACTATAATAGAGATAACTGTCGAGGTAAGGGATGACCGTTTTCTTATAATAACCGTGGCGGACAACGGCAAGGGAATGTCACAGGAGATGGTTGAAAATGTCACAAACCCATTTTGCACCTCCCGTACCACGAGAAAAGTCGGGCTGGGAGTTCCGTTTTTTAAACAGGCGGCAGAGGACACTAAGGGCAGCTTTTCCATCCGCTCTGTTTTGGGACAGGGGACAACCACAACCGCCTCATTTGACACAGAGCACATTGACTTTATACCTCTTGGCGCAGTGTGGGACACAGTTGGGATTTTAATTCAGATGAATGAAAACGTGGATTTTGTGTACAGTGTCATAAAAGATGGTGAGCAGTTTGTGTGCGACACAAGAGAATTAAAGGTTATTATGGAGGGGCAGTCCCTGACAGATTTAGCGGTAGTGCAGTTTATAAAAGAATATGTAAAAGAAAATCAGATGGAAATATTGAAAAGGAGTTACTAGATTATGAAAAGTTTGCAGGAATTACAAGCTATTCGTGACAAGATGAGAGCTACTGTCACCACCCGTGAGGGCGGCGAAAACAAGATGCGCATCGTTGTGGGAATGGCTACTTGCGGCATAGCGGCGGGGGCAAGACCGGTGCTAAACGCATTCAGCGAAGAAATTTTAAAAAGAGATATCCATGACGTTATCGTCTCCCAAACAGGCTGCATAGGCGTGTGCCAGTATGAGCCGGTTGCCGAGATAATTGAGGGCGACAAGAAAACAACATATGTTAAATTAGATGCAGAGAAGGTAAAACGAATTGTTGCAGAGCACGTAGTTGGAAAAACCCCTGTGACAGAGTTTACAATCGGAGCAGTTAAATAAAATTGGAGGTATAATAGATGTTTAGAAGTCACATCATGGTTTGTGGCGGTACAGGCTGTACCTCCTCAGGCTCAGGAAAAATTATTGAAGCGTTCAATAAGGAAATTGCGGCAGTTGGCTTAAATGAAGAAGTCAAGGTTATCCAAACAGGTTGTTTTGGGCTGTGCGCTTTAGGCCCAATTGTGGTCATCTACCCAGAGGGCAGTTTTTACAGCATGGTCAAGGTGGAGGATGTCAAGGAAATCGTTGACGAGCACCTTTTAAAGGGACGTGTGGTCACACGCTTGTTGTACGATGAGACGGTTCAAGGCAGCACCATCACCAGCTTAAATGAGACAAATTTCTACAAAAAGCAACATCGTGTTGCCCTTAGAAACTGTGGACGTATCAATCCGGATTCTATCGAAGAATACATAGGCTATGACGGATATGCAGCCCTTGGCAAGGTTTTGACGGAGATGACACCACAAGATGTTATCAAGGAAATTTTAAATTCCGGCTTGCGTGGACGTGGGGGCGGCGGCTTCCCAACGGGCAGAAAATGGCAGATGGCAGCAGGCAATGACGCAGACCAAAAGTATGTATGCTGTAACGCCGACGAGGGCGACCCGGGTGCATTTATGGACAGAAGCGTGCTGGAGGGTGACCCTCATGCAGTTATCGAGGCTATGGCGATTGCCGCTTACGCTATCGGTGCTACAAAAGGCTATGTATATATTCGTGCAGAGTACCCTATCGCCGTTCAGCGCTTGCAAAAGGCTATTGATGATGCCAAGGCAAACGGGCTTTTGGGCAAGGGGATTTTTGGCACAGAATTTGAATTTGAGCTTGAGATAAAGCTAGGCGCCGGCGCATTTGTGTGCGGCGAAGAGACAGCACTTATGCGCTCCATTGAAGGACACAGAGGCGAGCCTCGCCCACGTCCTCCATTCCCAGCACAAAAGGGCTTGTTTGGCAAGCCTACAATCTTGAACAACGTGGAAACCTATGCAAACGTACCACAGATTATAATAAACGGTTCAAAATGGTTTTCCAGCATCGGCACAGAGAAATCCAAGGGCACCAAGGTATTTGCTCTGGGCGGAAAAATTAAAAACACAGGGCTTGTTGAGATACCAATGGGCACAACTTTAAGAACTGTTATCGAGGAGATTGGCGGCGGCATACCCGGCGGCAAAAAGTTTAAGGCAGCACAGACGGGCGGCCCTTCCGGCGGATGTATTCCGGCAGCGCTTATCGACACCCCAATGGACTATGACAATCTGTTAGCTATCGGCTCTATGATGGGTTCAGGCGGACTTATTGTAATGGACGAGGACACCTGTATGGTGGATATCGCCAAGTTCTTCCTTGAATTTACAGTTGAGGAGTCCTGCGGAAAATGTACACCTTGCCGTGTGGGAACAAAGCGCCTTTTGGAGCTACTGGAAAAAATCACAAGCGGCAATGGCGACATGGAGGATCTTACCAAAATCAAAGAGCTTTCAGAGTTTATCAAGGCTAACAGCCAGTGCGGTCTTGGTCAGACAGCTCCAAACCCTGTATTATCAACCCTTCACTATTTTGAGGACGAATATATAGCCCATATAAGAGATAAAAAATGTCCTGCCGGCGTATGTAAGGGCTTGCTGCGCTACAAAATTGTTGAGGATAAATGTAAGGGCTGTACTCTTTGCAAGAGAGTATGTCCTGTTGGCGCTATCAGCGGAGATGTTAAGCACCCTCACATCATTGATTCTGCAAAATGTATCAAGTGCGGCGCTTGTCTTGACGGCTGTAAGTTTGGCGCAATTATAAAGGAATAGGAGGAAAGTCTAAATGAGTTTGGTGAATATCAAAATAAATGATATGGCAGTGCAGGTAGAAAACGGAATTAGTATTCTTGCTGCGGCAAGACAAGTCGGCATAGAAATTCCAACACTGTGCTATCTTAAAGAGATAAATGAAATTGGCGCTTGCCGTATATGCGTTGTAGAAGTCAAAGGTTCAAAGGCTTTGCAAGCGGCTTGTGTAACCCCTGTCTATGAGGGAATGGAAATATATACCAGCAGTAAAAAAGTTTTTGCGGCTAGAAAACAAAACCTAGAGCTTATACTTTCTACCCACAGCAAGGACTGTCTAACCTGCGTGCGCTCGGGCAACTGCGAGCTGCAAAAGCTCTGTAAGGATTTCCGTGTTCATGACGAGGACGTATACAAGGGGGAAAATATCCAGTGGCCTACCGACGATACTGCAATGCACATGATAAGAGACAACAACAAATGTATTTTGTGCCGCCGCTGTGTCGCTGTTTGTGAAAAATGGCAGGGCATTTCCTGCATAGGCATGAACGAGAGAGGCTTTGAAACCCATATAGGCTGTGCTTTTGAGCAAAGCTTGGGTCACTCAAGCTGCGTTTCCTGCGGTCAATGTACAGTAGTGTGTCCAACGGGCGCCATTGTGGAAAAAGACAATACAAAGGACGTTTGGACAGCGCTTCATGACCCAGAAAAATTTGTTATTGCACAGACTGCACCATCCATCCGTGTAACCTTGGGCGAGGCGTTTGATATGCCTCTTGGCACCAATGTTGAGGGCAAGATGGCTGCGGCGCTGAGAAGGCTCGGCTTTAACGCAGTTTGCGACACAGATTTTGCCGCTGACCTCACAATTATGGAGGAAGCTAACGAGTTTGTGGAGAGAGTTAAAAACAATGGCGTTCTGCCAATGATTACCTCCTGTTCTCCTGGCTGGGTTAAATACTGCGAAACATTCTACCCTGAGTTTATCCCCAACATCTCCACCTGCAAGAGCCCACAGCAGATGTTCGGCGCAATTGCAAAGACATACTATGCTGAAAAGATGGGTATTGACCCTAAAAATATTTTTGTGGTGGGCATTATGCCTTGTACCGCAAAGAAATTTGAAATTAAACGTGAAGACCAATGTGCCGCCGGCGAGGATATCTATGATGTTGACGCCGCCATCACAACCCGAGAGTTTGCACGTATGATTGACAGAGCTGGTCTTTATTTCAGACACCTTCCTGACGAGCCATTTGATGCACCTTTGGGCATTTCCTCCGGTGCGGCAACAATTTTCGGCACAACGGGCGGCGTTATGGAAGCAGCGCTTAGAACAGCGGCAGAGTGGGTAACAGGCGAGGAGCTAAAGCACTTGGAATTCACAGAGGTAAGAGGGCTTGAGGGCATAAAAACTGCATCCTACAAACTAGGGGATTTAAACCTAAAGGTAGCGGTTGCCTCAGGGCTTGCCAACGCAAAAATACTTCTTGAAAAGATTAAGAGCGGCGAGGAAAAGGTTGACTTTATCGAGATTATGGGATGTCCCGGCGGCTGTGTAAACGGCGGCGGTCAGCCAATTCAATCGGCTACAGTGAGAAACTTTGTAAATCTTACAGAAAAACGTGCAGCGGCACTTTACGCAGCGGATGACAAAGAGGTTGTGAGAAAGAGCCACGAGAACCCAGCAATTAAAGAGCTTTATGACACATACCTAGAGAAACCGGGCAGCCATAAAGCACATGAAATATTGCACACACATTACGCAAAGAGAAGCAGAGATTACTAGCAGATACCCTTAGTAACAAAATAAACAGCCCTCATGAGTTCAAATTCATGAGGGCTGTTGCTTTGCTGTAACCTACCTGTGGCATACTGCCTGCCTTGCTAAAATCTACAGCAGAGCCTTAGCAAGTACTAGGGAAAATATTGTTGGGGGCGTGGGCACACACCTTTTGTAATGCGGCATTACAATGGATAGGCATTTAAAGCGTGTTATCTGCAATCAATGGGTCAAGCGTTGCCCCATCTTCAATTTCAATGTCCAGCCCTGTCACAATTATGGTGTCGTCACTGGAATAGGTTATCACTCGGTTGGAATGTATTCTCTTTACAACCCCATTTTTGCAGGTTACGTTTTCATCAATACTAATGGAGACAAGACGTTGCTCAATGGCGTTGTGCATAGCTTGACGTGCGCTGTTAAACTCGGCACTTCCGGATTTTGTGCTGTTTAAAGCAGCATAAAAAGCTTCAAAATCATTGGCAGAATAGCCATACATGGAGTAAAAACCATCATTTGCGTAAATCAAGGTAAAAACTCCGCCTTTTATCTCAATTCTTGAGATAGCGCCGGGGAAGGTGTAGGACATGGAGCGCAATAGGGTGAGCGCCTCGTTGTGGTCATTTATCCCGAACTCATTCTCCTCCATGATTATGCCGATAACCCTAAGGGTGATATTATTTTCATCCTCAATGGAGAAAAATGTGGCGGTATATGGCTTGCAGCTACCATTCAAAGACAGCATCAACCGCAAAATATGCTTGCCGTGAATATTGGAAATATTGTCAAGATAGGAAAGAATAGCCCGTCTGCTATTGGGGTGAAAGATGGGGGACAGACGGACAAAGCCACCGAGTTGCTTTGCGGTTAAGGTGCCGGAAAAATCGTTGGGAGCGGGGGAATTGTGCTCAAATATGTCCTTTTCAACGTCATACTCAAAGGTCATGGTGGCGGTGTATTGGGCAAGGAGCTGATACCGTTCACGGTGCGCCTGCAAAACAAGTTCCGCTTTTTTTTCACGGGTTATGTCATTCATGGCGCTGTAAAAGATAAATTTTTCCCCATCATCAGCTATGTATTTTAAATTTACCTCCACCCAAATTATAGATTTATCCGCACGGTATCGGCGATATTTGGTGGTTGCGGCATTTTTGTTGGCGACACCTTCCATAAACATTTGAAGAACAAGAGAGCGGTCTTGTGGCAAAACCCAATCCAGACCATTTTCCGCAATGGCGGTGTGCCTGTTTTCATCGGTGAAGCCAAGGAGATCATAGTATCCGCCGTTTACCCGAAGTAGCTCTAATTTTTCAAGCTGTGGGGTAAATTCCACAATAGCAACGGAGCTAACCAAGGTGTTGAACAACATATTAACCTGAGCATTTGCACCCCAAATCTCATCAAGATCCAGCTTAAAGGAGGCGGGTAGATAGGTGCTGTCCTTTATAAGCCTTTCCTGCTCTGCCAAATATTTTTCATAATCGGCGGCGGACATGGGCTTGGCAAAATAAAATCCTTGTGCCATTTCACAGCCTATGCTGCGCAAAAAGTCTGCCTGCTCTCGAGTCTCCACCCCCTCGGCTATCACCGGCATTTTAAGCCAGCGAGCCATGCGGATGACGGAGGACAGTATGCTAGCGCCCTTGCCGGTAGTCTCTCGGTCGGATAAAAAGTTTAAATCAACCTTTAAAACGTCCACAGGCACATCCTTTAGCATATTTAATGAGGAGTAGCCACTGCCAAAATCGTCCATCATAACGGTAAACCCGGCAAAGGTCAGCTTTTTGGTTATCTCAACCAGATTTACTGTGGCGTTGGTGTAGGAGCTTTCCGTTATCTCCAGCTCCAACAGGTTGGGCGGAATTTTATATTTTCTACACAGCGAGGTGAGACTTTCGCAGAGCTGCGGATTGTACATATCAATGCGGGACACGTTTACCGACACGGGAATAAGCCTCATGTCACGGTCTATCCACTCTTTAAGTTGGCGGCATACCTCGTCCCAAACATAGGAATCCAGCTTCATTATAAAGCCGTTTTTTTCAAAGATAGGGATAAAATCAGCGGGGCTTATCATCCCCTTTTGAGGGTGAAACCATCGAACAAGAGCCTCAGCCCCCACAGTTTTCCCACTGGCTAAGTCAACCTTTGGCTGATAGAAAACCTTGAATTGACCGTTTTCAAGGCTGTCGGTCATATCATTTACAATCTGCTGTTCATTTAAAAGCCGGTCACGGAGTATGGCATCATAGGTGGCAACACGCTTGACATAGTTGCTTTTTATAGTGCTCTGGGCGATGGAGGCACGGTCGCACATTATCTCAATGGGCAGCTCCTTGTTGTCAATAATATATACACCATAGCTGAATATGATTTTAAAATCCAACTTGTATTGGGATATGGCAGCTTCAAAGGTTTTCCTATAGGTCATTAAAACGTTGGTATCATAGGGCAGACAGGCATAAAAGATATCCGCCTCAAAGCGAGCAAAAGCAATATTTTGCGCACCACCCAAGGTTTTGCGGATTATATCGGCTAGATATATGAGCAGATGATCCCCTTCCTCCATCCCGAAAAGTTCATTTATAACCTTGAAACCGGAGATGTCAAAGCGGACTATGGCAAATTCTGTATTGGGGTTTGCCTCAATAAGGTACTGCACCGTCTCATAAAATCTGTGCTTGTTGTGAAGCCCGGTGAGATGGTCGTGACCCTTTCGATATTCAAGCTCAACCTTCAGAGTATTCAGCTCGGATTTCTCCGGTGCTAAATGATTGGCTGTAACATCCTTCAAGGTGCCCACCACACGCAGCAGCGCCCCCTTGCTGTCAAAAATTTTCTTAGGATTGATAGATAGCCACAATTCTTGGTGGTTGGCGGTGGAGGTCACAAACTCAAATGGCTCATCGGATTTCCCTATGAAAACACAGTGGAGCTTGTTGAACACCTCATCGGTGACAAAGCTGCTCCCATCAAAGCTGGATTTTTTATAGTCCAACGCATTTTTATAGATGAGCATACCATCAGCCATGCCGTAGCGCTCATAGTCATTTATATATAATGTCAAATCGTTTTCGGCAACATCATACTCAAAAACGTTGTCGGAAATGCTGCTTACAAGAATTCTATATCTGTCCCGCTCGGCATTTATCTTTTGTGATAAAACCTGCTTTTGCAGTTGATTTTCTAGAAAATGGACAATCTTCCCCGATATATCAAGGTGACTTAAATGCTTGCAGGGGTTCAAAATTGCCACAAGAGTATCCGGCATCATAATTGAGGAAAGATAGACCAAAACGGAGGTTATGCCATGTTCCTTTGCAAAGGCAAGATTGTCCAACGTCAGGGTAGTATTGTTCTGCCCTACATCAAAAAATGCAGTCTCAACGTGGGTATTGGCACCATTGACAACAAGCCGGCAAAAATCTTTTGTTACAGCTTGGTGAAAGGTAACGCTGTCGGGAAGGGCATCCATTGAAAAGGGTGCGCCATCTTTTGAAAACATGGAAAATGTGCCGTCAACAAAAAGCTGCTTCTCTGTGGGCAGCTTAAACTGCATAATACCTGTGCCCCCATACAACCTACACAGGGAGAGAAAAGCGCTTTTAGCGCCCTGTTCAAGGGATGGGGCGGTGGATATCTGCTCTACGATTTCGATTAATTGCTGCTTTAAAAAGCTTTCCAAAACCGCTTCGTTTCGCTGATTAACCTGCTGCGTAATGTCGGTGGCAAAAACAATTTGCGATGTGATGCCATTCCAGCTTATCAGCTTGCCTCTAACCAAAAAATTCTTGCCTATAATTGGGTGAAAGGACTCCCGCACAGTGAATTCATTAAAGCTTAAGCTGCCAACTTGGCAACTGTCACAGGCACAGCTTCTCCCATGAAAAACGTGGTAACAGGGCTTTCCAAGGTCTGCATCGGTCAGATGGTAGGTGAGCTTTGCCGCCTCATTTAGGTACATGAGCCGATAGTTGGTAGCATCACAAATATAGATAATATTATCGGTCACGCCAATAATTTCATCGACATTTTTGGACAGCGCAACATTTCGCTCAATCCCTGTAAGCACACCGGATTCAACGCCATCTAAAAGGAAATTTTCATTAAAGAGGGTGTATCGGTTTTTACCATAGCTTTTTGAGCGATATAGGGCGATATCAGCGTTGCGGTAAAGCTCGTCAAAGCTTGTCCCATTTTGAGGGAAAAGCGCAACGCCAACGCTTCCGGAAATGTCCAAGGGGTAATGCTTTTTATTTTGAAAGGGCGCTTTTATGGTGCCAATCAAGTCTTTAGCTCGCCGCTTTACATTGTAAGTTTCTCCGATATTTGTCATGAAAACGATAAATTCATCTCCGCCCAAGCGACCGATAATATCCCCCTTGCGAAAGAGAGTGAGCAGACTATTTGCGGCACTGACAAGAACTCCGTCCCCAAACTGGTGACCCATAGTGTCATTTATAGTTTTAAAATTATCAATATCTATTATAAACATTGCCCCGTTGGCACAGCCGGGCTGGATGTATTGATTGATGAGATTTTCACTTGCCATACGGTTATAAAGTCCGGTCAAGCCATCTCGCATCGCTAAATTTGTGGCAAAGATAGTCTCTTTTTTCTGAGTATCAATGTTGGAAAGAATCCCCAAAACCTTTAAAAGCTTTCCCGAGTCGTTGGTCATGGCAGTGGAGGAGGAACGATACCACTCATAGTTGCCCTCCACATCTTTTATTCGAAATTCTCCCACAGAGCTGGAGCTACCCCCATCATAAGCAAGGTAGGTGCTGTAAAAAGCTGCGAGATCATCGGGGTGAACTAGCGAACTTATCACATCAGGGTTAGGAAAATTATCGGAATTTGCACTGTACCCAAATTTTCTTTCAAAAATGTCGGTGTGGTAAATTCTTTTAGTTATGTAGTCCCATTCAAATACGATATCTTGTGTTTGAGATAATATATGTTCATAGCTTTTTTCATCTAAAAAAAGCTCGCCACTACCATTGTTGTTAACCACGAAATTCACCCCAATTTAATGTAATATAAGTATACGGTTATAGTATAGCATTTTAATTTTGAAAAAACAACAAATATCTAAAGCAAAATACCTGTAAATCCTACTCCCAGTTTAATGTAGGAAATAGTCGGAAATGGGGCGGTAAAAAACCACCGTTAAAATACATAAAAAAATACATAAAAATTCTATGAAATATGGGACATTAACCCTTTGACACACAACATATTGAAGCGTATAATATAAATCATAACAACATATTGTAATAAAAGGAGATCAAAATGCTCACAAGTATTATCAAAAGAGATGGCAGAGTCGTTATTTACGACAAAACCAAGATCAAGATGGCCATCTTAAAGGCGATGGAATCAAGCGGAAACACGGACTTTGAAAAGGCGGATGAGGTCACTCAGCTAGTGGAAGACTTTTTTAACGTTCAAAGTAAAAAGGGAACCCCTACAGTGGAGGAAATTCAAGACAGAGTAGAAGTTCAACTGATGGATAGTGGGCTGGAATTGGTCGCCAAAAAATATATTCTCTATCGTGCATCAAGGAACAATATTCGAGAGAGAAACACAAAGCTTATGAAAATTTTTGACGAAATTACCTTTAGCGACGCTTTGGACAGCGACGTTAAACGTGAAAACGCCAACATAGATGGGGACACTCCCATGGGCACCATGCTAAAGTATGGCAGCGAGGGCGCAAAGGACTATTATTTGAAATTCTTACTAAGCCCCGACCAAGCCCAAGCACATAAAGATGGCTATATTCATATTCACGATTTTGATTTTTATGCGCTCACCACCACCTGCTGTCAAATTGATTTAATCAGTCTTTTCAAGGGCGGATTTTCAACAGGTCACGGCTTTTTAAGAGAGCCAAATGATATTCAAAGCTACTCTGCACTGGCGTGTATTGCCATCCAATCAAACCAGAATGACCAGCATGGCGGGCAGAGCATTGTAAACTTTGATTATGGTCTTGCCGATGGCGTAAAGAAAACCTATAGAAAGCTATACCTGCAAAACATATATAAAACGGCACTGATTTTAGAGGAAAATGTGACACTGGATAAGCTCAAAGAGATGTCCTATGGTATAACAGAAAAATGCGGCAAAATGCCGGCGATAACGCCGGATGAGCAGTACACAAGGTTGGAGCTAGAGGAGCTTAAAAAGCTCTTTTCAACGGACGAAAACGCAGTAAAAGCCAAAAATTTTGCCCTAAAAATCACAGAGCAAGAGACGGATAAAGCAACCTTCCAAGCCATGGAAGCGCTGATACACAACCTTAATACCATGCATTCAAGAGCGGGAGCACAAACTCCTTTCTCCTCAATAAACTATGGCATGGACACCTCGGACGAGGGCAGAATGGTTATGAAGAATGTGCTTTTAGCTACAGATGCAGGGCTAGGCCACGGGGAGACGCCAATCTTCCCAATACAAATATTCCGTGTTAAGGATGGCATAAACTACAACCCAGGGGAAAGAAATTACGATTTATTCCAGCTTGCCATAAAGGTCAGCGCAAAACGGCTGTTTCCAAATTTCTCCTTCCAAGATGCGCCCTATAACTTAAAGTATTACAATCCTAATGACGTTAAAACAGAGATAGGTTATATGGGCTGCCGCACAAGGGTAGTGGCAAATGTGTATGACAAAACAAAAGAGATAACCTACGGCAGAGGAAACCTGTCCTTTACCTCCATCAACCTGCCAAGGCTTGCCATTGAGGCAAAGGGGGATGAGGATTTATTCTACCGCAACTTGAAAAAGTATCTTGATTTAAGCACAAAGCAGCTCCTTGACCGATTTGCCATCCAAAGGAAAAAGAAGGTTAGAAACTTTCCATTCTTAATGGGGCAGGGCGTGTGGCTAGATAGCGAAAAGCTGGATATTGACGATGAGGTGGGGGAAGTATTAAAGCACGGCACACTGTCCGTTGGATTTATAGGGCTTGCCGAGGCGCTCACTGCGCTGTATGGCCACCACCACGGTGAGGATGAAAATGTCCAGAAAAAAGGCATTGAAATAATTGGATATATGCGCAAGGTGATGGATGACTGCAGCGAAAAATACGGGCTTAACTTTTCCTTGCTGGCAACACCGGCTGAGGGCTTGTCGGGGCGTTTTGTACGGCTGGACAAGAAAAAGTTCGGAGAAATTCCTGGGGTTACAGACAAGGAATACTATACCAACAGTTTCCATATTCCGGTGTCCTTTGAAATTTCTGCATTTGACAAGATACGCCTTGAGGCGCCCTACCATGAGCTTACCAATGCAGGGCATATAACATATGTGGAATTGGATGGGGATGTTAGCCAAAATCTTGAAGCATTTGAATCGGTTGTGCGGGCAATGAAGGAAGCGGGGATAGGCTACGGGGCGATAAATCATCCGGTAGACAGGGATCCGGTGTGTGGCTACAACGGAATAATAGGGGATGTGTGTCCACGCTGTGGCAGACATGACGGCGAAGGTGTTCCGCTGGACAAGCTGCAAAGAATAGGGCTGTACAAGAATTTGAACGCCACAACCTTAGGGCAGTGCGGAAACAAATTCGAGGAGGAAGACAGAATTCCTAACTCAATATAGTAGGCAATAAATATATTATAGATAAAAGTTAATAATAACAAATAGGAGGAAAATGTTATGAAATATAATCCAGAAACAAAATTAGTGGGCGAGGGCGTAGGCTTTGAGAGAATAAGAAGAATAACAGGCTACCTCGTTGGCACGGTAGATCGCTTTAATGACGGCAAAAAGGCAGAGGAAAGAGACCGTGTAAAACATTCGCTGAGCAAATAGCCCACAAGAATGACACAGAAATAAAAACAAAGATGCGAGCGGTTAGCTTGCATCTTTGTTTTTTGGCTCTTTGTCAAATGTTGGGGTAGCGTGTAAAAATAGTGGCAATACAAACGGTGGTGGCGTTAAGCTACCGCCGTTTTTAATGCTTGGTTGGGTGTGTTTTTATCACTGAATATATGTAAAATACGGTTTCTAAATCTTTTAAAATTTCTGTAGCCGTATGCGTTTCTTTTTAACACCTTTATCTTGTTGTTACAGCCCTCCGTAAACCCGTTGGAATAGCGATATTCAAAGGAATTACATATCCCTAGCGACCACGTGGCAAAGGTTTTTGTGCAGCTGATAAACTGTGGTAAATCATACTCTTGTGCCGTCATAATCCATTCAGCAAGCAGCTTTTTAGCTGTTTTAGGGTCTTGCTCCTGCAATAATTCAAAGAAAAGCTCCTTGAGATAATGTGCCATGGAAAGCTTTGGACTGATTTTAAGTATCACTCCAACCGCTTGCCTGTCCTCGGCTGAAAGCGTTTTTATCCTCTTTAAAAG
>JAVWUR010000028.1:0-20104 GCA_036667055.1 Oscillospiraceae bacterium | reverse complement strand
CCCCAAGGCTATGTATTTTAAAGCGGAAAGAATTTCAGCAGGGGAGCGTAAAAACAGTGTGTTTGTGAGATAATTTAGCACCTGCGGAAAGGTCAAATCCACCACGCTCACAATCAGTGCACAAAGCATATCCGCCCAAAAAAGCAATTGATACGGCTTGTAGTAGGATATGAATTTTTTGAATACCGACATAGCTCGTCTCCTTTTATTTATCGCAATGTTTTATTGCATAATAATGTATTATAATAAGTATAACAGTAATATTATATAGTTTTTTGTGACTTGCCGCAAGGGGTTTGCAGATATTTTGTTGTTCTTTTGCCATTTTTCTGTATTTTTACAGCTTTATAGATAACTGTGGTAAATAATATGAATTTGTGGTATACTATATTATTATTGCAAACGAACCCATAAGGAGAATTAATGAAATTTGAAGAATTAAATATAGACCCTTTAATACTTAAAGCACTATATGACGAAAACTATTCCGTGCCAACCCCCATCCAAGAGGACGCTATCCCCTTGATTTTGCAGGGGCGTGACATTTTGGGATGTGCCCAGACAGGGACAGGGAAAACTGCGGCGTTCGCCGTGCCCACCCTTCAGCTTTTAAACCGCAATGACGTGGTAAATGCTCGCAAAAAAATACGGGCGTTGATAATCACCCCCACAAGAGAGCTTGCCTTGCAGATTTATGAAAATTTTGATGCCTATGGCAGGTACACAAAATTAAAATCCTGTGTTATTTTTGGGGGCGTTTCCCAAAAGCCACAGGAGTTTGAGCTGCAAAAGGGTGTGGATATTTTAGTTGCCACCCCAGGTAGGCTCAACGATTTAATCAACCAAGGTCTGCTTGATTTAACCCACATCGAGATGTTCATTTTGGACGAGGCAGACCGTATGCTGGATATGGGCTTTATCAACGATGTTAAAAAAATCATCAAGAGAATACCTGTGAAACGCCAGACTCTCTTGTTTTCCGCCACCATTCCACCTGCCATTGACAAGATGGCGGACACCCTTTTGAAAAACCCTGCGAAGGTGGAGGTAACCCCTGTGTCCTCCACGGTGGACACTATAGAGCAGCGGTTATATTTTGTGGATAAGGACAACAAGAAAAATCTTCTTGCACATCTTTTAAAGGACAAAACCATACAATCTGTGCTGGTTTTTACAAGGACAAAGCATGGTGCAGACCGAGTTGTAAAGCAGCTTGACAAGATAAACATTGCCGCACAGGCTATCCACGGAGACAAATCACAAAACGCAAGGCAAAAGGCTTTGTCCAGCTTTAAAGCAGGCGAGCTGCGTGTTTTAGTCGCCACCGACCTTGCAGCTAGAGGCATTGACATAGACGAATTGTCCATGGTTATAAACTATGAGCTGCCCAACATCCCCGAAACCTATGTCCACAGAATTGGGCGTACCGGCAGAGCAGGTTTAAGCGGCGTTGCCGTGTCCTTTTGCGATTTTGACGAAAAGCCCCTTTTAAAGGACATTGAAAAGCTTATCGGCAAGGCTGTGCCTGTGATTGAGGACAATCCTTTCCCGCTTGTGAACAACTTTCCGGCGGTAAAAACTACCCAAGCTCGCCCCGGTCGCTCCATCCCACAGGGTGCTAAACCTCAGGGGGCAGCCCCAAAAGGCGATCGCACACAGGGTGAAAGAGGGCAGGGCGGCAAGCCTCGTGTTTCAAAAGCACAAAGCGGAAAACCCACAACCCCCGGCACCACAAACCGAAATGACAAATCAAAAAAATCGGGCGGTTCTGTGAGCGGCAAGTTTTCACCTAAGGGCAACTTTCAGCGGAGCAACAAACGCAGCACGGTAAAATAATGGTTAACCCCACAGACCCATCTGGGTTTTTATGGCGAAAAGCGGCTTAAACTAAATAAAACGCACTACACCCTTTGCCCTGTTATGGTATAATTTATCCATAACTACGGCTTTGGGTGTATTTATTTTTTATAAAAAATGAACATTTTTTGTGGCTTTACGTCTAACTAGTGTAAGGCGAGCAAGGTGCACTGAGCTAGACTTAGGAGAGGTAATGTAAATTGACCAGAGAAATTTTTATGCAAAATGTCCTAGACTGCGAAACCACAATGTATCACATAGCAAAGTCTATCCTCATCAACGAAAAGGACTGCGAGGACGCTGTTCAAAGCACCATTTTAAAGGGCTTTGAGAAATTAGAGGGGCTAAAGGAAGAGCAATATTTTAAAACTTGGCTTATCCGCATACTTTTAAATGAATGTTACAGCTTTAAACGCCGTGAAAAGCCGACGGAAATCTACGAGGAATACTTTGCCGACACAGCCGCCGACAGCGGCTTTTTGGAAGGGCGTGATTATTCCCCACTCTATAGGGCAATCACAGAGCTAAAGCCGAAAATTCGCATTGTAATCGTGCTTTTTTACCTTGAAGAATACTCGCTAAAGGAGATAAAGGCACTGCTGAAAATCCCCGAGGGCACGGTAAAAAGCCGCTTGGCAAAGGGACGCAGTCAGCTACGGGAAGCACTTGAAAATCAGGAGGTACATTATGAACAATTTTAATAATTCCTTTCCACCGGCACCTGAGCATTTTCACAATATGGTGCTCTCTACTTTAGAGCACCTGCCACAAGAACAGGAGATTATAACTATGAAAAAATTAACCTTTAAGAAAACCTTGGTGTTCGCCTTGGTGGCGGCTTTGGCACTGTCCACAACAGCATTTGCAATGGGCAGTATACACTCTATCGTGTCCTCCTCGGGGGACGGTTTTTCCAAGCTGCCCACAGAAAAGCAGCTTGAGGAAAACATTGGGGCTGTGCCACAGATGCTGCAAAGCTTTGGCAACGACTTTGCATTTAAAGACGGGAACCTTTCAAAGGTGGAGGGCAAGGGCGAAAGTGGGTCAACCCTTGAAAGGTACAACTCCTATAACCTAGCCTACGCAAAGGGAAACGAGGTAGTTAACCTGTCGCTATCCCCCTGCAACGCCAGTGGCGAAGAGGCAAAATCGGAGGATTTTACCGACTATAAGGGAATTACCATCTACTCTAGCAGCACCGTGCAAAAGCTGGTGACGGAAGGGTATCAAATGACCCCACAGGACATCGCCGATATGGAAAGCGGCGTGTGTACCTTCAACGTGGTGAGCAATAGCAAGGGCAGTGACAGCGTGGTGGAAAGCACCTTAGCCGGAGTAAGCTGGACACAGGAGGGCGTAATTTTCAGCTTGTGGACAGAGGACACCACCCTAACACAGCAAAATTTATATGAGATGGCACAGCAACTGATTGATTTGCAGTAATACGTCAGCTTGGCATAGAATAAGCGGCAACTGGTCAAATCAGAGGACAGTGGCGGCAAAAAAAACGGTGAAACTTTCCCCAAAAACATAATAAACTGTTTATCCCCCATTGGAAATGTGGTACAATAGCAATGTTGCATTTATCGGTGCATAAAACATTGCTATTGTTTTTTTGTGCCTGTTGCATAGAGGTGAAGATGAAATATCAAAATATTAAGCAGGGTGTTTTTATAAGCCGCCCCAACCGATTTATCGCCCTTGTGGATATTGACGGGGCGATAGAAACTGTCCATGTGAAGAATACAGGGCGGTGCAAGGAGCTGCTTACCCCACAGGCGGTGGTGTTTGTGGAGGGCTGTGACAACCCTTTACGCAAGACAAGGTTTGACCTTATCGCCGTGTATAAAGGCAATCGGCTTATCAATATGGACAGCCAAGTGCCCAACAAGGTGGTGGGAGAATGGCTGTTGCAGACGGATATTTTCGGCAAGATAGACCTTATTCGCCCCGAGACGGTATACAAAAGCTCTCGTTTTGATTTTTATATTGAGGCACAGGGCAAAAGGATTTTTGCCGAGGTCAAGGGGGTGACCCTTGAGGAAAACGGAGTTTTAAAGTTTCCCGATGCCCCAACTCTCCGTGGTATAAAGCATATAAATGAGCTGTGCGACTGTGCCGACAACGGCTATGACGCATATATAATCTTTGTTATTCAGATGGAGGGTGCTGATTATTTCACCCCAAACTATGCCACCCAACCGGAATTTGGGGCGGCTTTAAAGGCGGCACAGCAACGTGGAGTGAACATTTTAGCCTTTGACTGCCTTGTGACGCAGGACAGCATAACCGCCCATAAGCCTGTGAAAATCGTCCTTTAAATAACCATACTATCCCTATGCCCCTACGTCTTAGTGGGGGGGGGTGAGCATACAACATTAATTTTTCCATAAGTGACAACCGAACATCTTTAAGGAGACTGTAAAATGAGAACAATTATTTGGTTTATATATTTTTGGGGCTACCTTGTAGCACTTATCCCACAGCTTTTAAGAGCAAAAAAATACGAGAAAAACGGTGAATTTGACAAGAGCCATGCCATAGTGGAAAAAGAAGCCCCTAAATGGGCAAAATCCCTTTTAAAGCTTGCCGGTGCAGAGGTGACCGTCATAGGCACAGAAAATCTGCCCCACACCCCGGCTGTATTTGTGGCAAACCATCAGGGCAACTTTGACATTCCCATTTTGCTTTCCTGCCTTGACCGCCCTAATGGGCTGATTGCGAAGGCAGAACTTAAAAAGCTGCCCATCATACGGGATTGGATGGAGCTTTTAGGCTGTGTATTTATCGACCGTGACAACCCACGGCAATCTCTTGGTGCTTTAAATGATGCAGGGAAAAACCTTGTGGATAACGGACGTTCCTTTATTATATTTCCCGAGGGCACACGCAGCCGTGGTGATGAAATCGGCGAGTTTAAAAGCGGTGCCTTTCGCATTGCCACCAAGGTCGGTGCCCCCATTGTGCCCATCGCTATGGACGGTTCCTACCGCTTGATGGAGCAAAACAAGATGTGGATAAAGCCAGCCAAGGTCACTGTGAGAATTTTGCCACAGATAGACACCGCCGGCAAAAGCCGTGAGGAGATAAAAAACCTAGCCCAAGAGGTGCGACAGGTGATAATAGACGCCAAGGGATAATAGCACAGGGATAGCAAAGCAGGGACGCTGATAGCAACGTCCCTGTTTTATTTTGGTTTTTTTGCTCCATTAATGGCTACAAAAACAGCCCCATAAGCAAGCTGTCATAGTATTTGCCGCCCTCAAAGCTTTCGGATTTTAACAGCCCCTCTGGCTTAAAGCCCAGCTTTTCGTACAGGGCTATCCCACGGCTATTGTCGCTGCGTGTGACTAAATTCACCTTTTTGGTTGTGCCATTGCCCCTTGCAAAATCGAGAACTTTGTCTAGCATCGCCCTGCCTAGCCCCAAGCCGCAGTAGTCAAGCTCTATGCCTATGCCCATCTCTCCAACGTGGCGAAACTTGCGTTTTGGGGAGGTATTTATTGTGGCTATACCCACAAGCTTGCCCTCAGCCCATGCCAATAGCATAATGTCTACCACGCTTTTTTCTATGCTCTCTATGAATTTTTCCTCTGCCTTTACATCATTCGGAAATTCATCCTTGCCAAAGGAAAGAAAATCCGTCTGCCCCCCTATATAGTTATAAAAATTCACTATGTCGGCGGCATCCTGCACCTGTGCCCTTTTAAGGCTAATTACAGTGCCATTTTTAATCGTTACACTCTCCATTTTTACTCCTTTATATCCCAGTAATTTTTTGACTGACTATCGTTTAATAAATATTTTTACAAAAAAAGGGACTTTTTACAGTCCCTTTTAATTTTTGTTTTGCTACTCGTCTGCCGTGTCCAGCGTTTGAACGCCTTTTTTGTTTGCTTTCCAAACGTACAGACCAAGTGCTGCACCGATAACGCCGTATGCCATAAAGGTACGGAAATATTCGCCCAAAAGTGCTTGTCCAAACACAGCCTGACCAATTTCAGGTGACATAATGAACATTGCATTAAAGAGCACAACGCCTATCAACGCATTCTTTATATTCGCCTTTGAGGTGGAAGCACCGCCCACTAGTATTGATGCCACCGCAAACATACCGATGTTTGTGTGAGCATTGTAGGTGTTCAGTGTACCCATATCTTGCAGGTAGATTATCATGCCCCATGCTGCGAGCACGGTGGAAATCATAACCGCAATAATTCTGGTTCTGTCAACATTTATACCCGAAACCTCGGATATATGCTGGCTTTGACCCACGCTCTTAAAGTCTTGCCCCAGCTTGGTTTTCAAAAGCAGCTCTGTGAACACACAGAAGCCCACTATCAAAAGCCCTGTTATAACCGGAACTTCCTTTACCTTGGTAATAGGAGCTTTGGTAACTATTGCAAATATGCTGTAAAGAATAACTGCTATGCAAGCTACAACATTTATCCCTGTGGAAATTTGCTGACCTTTAGTTGTGGTAATCTTGTGCTTTTTCTGGCTCATAATTCTAAAGAACAACAACGCCAAAATGCCCACTGCTACCACTATAACCGCCCACATAAAGGGGATTTTCCAGATGTTGCTCAAGGCGTATTTAAGACCGCCCTCTGCAACCGGAACAAGGTCAACTGTCATACGAACACCGATGCCGTCCGGCTTAATTAGAGGATGATCCTTTGGCACCTTGATGATTACACCAACTGCCACTAGGAACAGGAACTGGTATAAACCATTTGCAAAATATCCAACCATCAAGCTGGCAATCATCTCCTGCCCTCTTGTTTTGTTGTACAATCTGCCGGTAAAATATCCGAAAAGCATTGCCAGTGGCAGTGCTATCAAAAAGCACAGCATCAAACCGCTAATGCCGCCCAAGTTGAAGTATCTCACAATAACAATGGCAATTTGCCCTGCCATTGCACCTACAACTATACCGAAGTTAAGCCCTAAGCCAGCTATAACCGGAATAATCAAGGATATTACTAGGAAAGAGTTTCGGAAAATTCTGTCCATAAGCTCATTTAAGAAAAAGTTTAAGCTTACCCCTGAGGAAACTGCAAAGCCGAAAATTATAAAAACCACAAATATAAGTGTGACTATATTGTCGGAAATCCACTCGCCTACTTTAGGTTGATTGGCTGGTTTTAATCTTTGTCCCATTACTGTTCCCCTCCCTTAACCTGAGTAAGTGCGTAGAGTATGATACCATTTTGTATTATCATTCTGAGAATTTCTGACAGGTCAAGCCCTGCAAAAACTTCGTTTGCAACAGGAAGTGCCGTTGTCAAAAGACCTTGGTATAAAAACACGCCGATGATAACCTGTGAAACCTTGGCTCTTTGTGCTGTAGCACCGCCGATTAGCACAGCGGCAACCGCAGCAAACGCCATCATAAGCGGTGCTGTGTAGATTTGTGCATAGCCATAGCTTTGTGAATAGACAATTATGCCCACTGCTGCAAGCACTGTGGATATGATGTTGCCTACTATTCTGCCCCTGTCTATGTTCAAGCCCGCCGAACGGGCAAAGCCTGGGTTAATGCCACCTGCGGAGATTGCAATACCGGTTTTGGTTCTGAAAAACAGCCATACCATAAGGCAGAACACTCCAAAACAAAGTAGCAAGCCTGTTGGAATTGTTACCCCAAGGATGTCAAATTTCAAAAAGTCATTTAAAATCTGTGCACCGCCCACGTCCTTTAGCTGTATGGTTTCACGCAGACCTTTACCCATCATCCAGCCCATTTTTTTGCTCTTAAAGGGAATCATAAGCCATGCAAGGCACATAAGTGCAACCGCCGAAAACCCTGTATAGGTGGCGATGGTCATTTCCGAGCCTTTTACTGCATTTAAAAGTTTGCCGTAAAAATATCCTACTACAATGGAGATTGGCACAGCCATTGCTATTGAAACTGCCAGCCAAGCCCAGCCTGTAAAGCCAAATTCTATGGCACATACAAGTGCAAACAAGCCGCACACCACGCCGATTGGCAGTGCAAAGTTTGGCCCTGTACCCGATTGAATGGAGGGAACCATAGCCAAAACCAAAATTCCGTTCATCCCTGCCCTTTTTATTGTATCTGTGAGCAATGTATCAAGGGGTATGTCATAAAAAACGCCGACAATCAAAGTCAAAATCCAAAATCCGCCGATAATCAGCGTTGGTATTCCTATTCTTTTAACGGTGTCTTTTACTGTATCACCTAATCTAATGCCACTCTTTTCTTTGGTAGTTTCCATTAGTTATTGCTCCTTTCGTGTTTTTTACTGCCCGACATCATAAGACCAAAGTCGATATCGGAAGCGTCCGGTGCCAGCACACCTGCAACCTTGCCCTCACACACTATGACAATTTCGTCACAGATGCTGCGAAGCTCCGCAAGCTCAGAGGAGGTCATAATAATTGTCATTCCGTGTTTTCTGTTAAGGTCTAGCAGCAAGTCCAGCACCAATTTCTTGGCACCGATATCTATGCCACGGGTAGGCTCGGAAACAAACAGCACTGTGGGGTTTTGTGTCAACGCCTTTGCGATACAAACCTTTTGCTGATTGCCGCCGCTCAAACGTCCGGTGTGCTGCTGTGAGGAGATACACCGTATATCCAAATCCTTTATCATCTCTTGGGCATGGCTTCTTATCTTTTTGGTGTCCTGCAATTTTATACCCATCACATTATGTACAAAGCTGCCGTTTATCTGCATATCGGTGAAAGCAATGTTAAGCTCGATGGACTCGTCCAGCAAAAGACCCACGCCTTTTCTGTCCTCACTTACAAAGCCTATGCCGTGCTGTATGGCACTGCGAGGGTCGTTAAGGGGCAACACTGTGCCATTTAAAACCACCTCACCTGTGGTTGGGTACATACCCATAACGCCGTTGGCTATTCCCAGCTTGCCCTGCCCTGCAAGACCGCCGATACCTATAATTTCGCCCTTTTTAATCTTTAAATCTATGCCCTTTATTCTCTCGCCCGGCATTGCAACTTTAAGGTTTTTAAGCTCCATTATAACCTCATTTTGCAATTGACGGTCGCTATTGTCCACCTTATCAATTGTGACCTTGCGGCCTATCATAAGCTGGGCTATCTCTACAGCGGAGGTGTCTTTAATGTCTTTTGTTGCAACGTGCTCGCCGTCACGCAGCACTGTAACACGGTCTGCCACATCGATAATTTCGTCCAGTCTATGGCTGATAAATATAATGCCAATGCCTGTTGCCGCCAGCTTTTTCATAGCTTTTAGCAGATTTTGTGCCTCCGCCTCTGCCAAAACCGCAGTAGGCTCGTCAAATACCAAAATCTTTACGCCTTTTTTGTCTATCTCTCTTGCGATTTCTATAAACTGCATATGCCCTACAGGCAGCCCTGCAACGTGAGAATATTCCTCAATATCCATATCTAGGGTATCAAGGGCTTTTCTTGCGTCCTCGTTCATTTTTTTCACATCGAGAGTCTTTAGTTTTTCTCCAAAAATTTTGCTGAATATATTGTCATTTAAAATTTCACGATTGATTTTTATATTTTCTGTAATGGTAAAGCCGGGGATAAGCATAAATTCTTGGTGAACCATACCTATGCCATATTCCATAGCCTTGTGTGGAGATTTTATATCTGCTACCTTGCCATCAATCTCTATTTCGCCCTCGTAACCACCCGTCGAGTGTATTACAGGCATACCGAACAAAACATTCATCAGTGTGGATTTACCCGCACCGTTTTCTCCGATAAGAGCGTGTATCTCGCCTTTTTTAAGCTCCAGATTTATATTTTTTAAAACTTTGTTTCCGTAATACTCTTTGGAAACATTTTTAAATTTAAGAAGGCTCTCACTCAAAACGTCATTCCCTCATTTCTGTAATTTGAAACTAAAGGGGGTGTTCAAAAAATTCTGTAGAAGAAAAATTTTGAGACACCCCTTTTAATTAATTAAATCTAATTTTTAGTTCTATTTCTTTTCGCCGTATGTTAGGAAATCCATTGAGATAAGTCTGTAGTTATCAAATGTCTTGCCATTTTCTTCGTATGCACTTGTCTTTACTGCAACGCCTGCATAGTCAGCCATACATTTTTCAAGAGCTGCCATATCAAGTCCTTCTTTAGCAACTTCGCCCTTTGCCCAAAGGATTGCATATTCAACGCCTGCTGTTGTAGACATCATTGATACTGGTACAGGCCATGTTGAACATCTGCCTAGCATACCTTTTTCATCAAGCTTTTTGGTTGTTTCGTCTATAACATATTTGATTGTGCCTTCGTTGATTTCGCCCTGCTCAATGCCCAATGCTGAGGGGTAGCCGTGGAAAGGTGATGGGCAGCATGGTAGAGGGTAGATACCGCCTTGCTCAACAACTGCTGTGATTAGAGGAATTTGCATAGCACAGTTGGTTGAGAAGAATGCTGTGTCTTTGCCGTATTTGGCTATCATCTTCGGCACATCGTCAAGAATGAACTGCTGTGCGCCTGTAACGCCAAGGTCACCTGTTGGGTCTGGAGCTGTTGCATCAACAAATTCGATGTTAAGTTTTTTACATTGCTCTTTCATAGCTTCTCTTCTTGCTGAAAGCAAAACTTGAGACATATGACGTGGGAAAGAGTAGTGAACTAAAGTTTTTGCGCCCATTTTTTGTGCTTGTGCCGGTAGGCTTGTGCCTATGGAAACTTCATCAAGCATCAATATAAGGTCTGCTCTTGCAGCAACGTCAGGTGGGTTTTCCTGTGGCTGACAGAAAACGATAAACATATCATCTCTTGTTTCAAGAAGCTTATCAACTGCTGCGTTTGTACCAGGAACCGCTTGGTTTAGTACAAGTGCTTGAATGTCAGGGTCGGAAGCAAGCTTTGCAACGGTACTTACCATTTGCTCTTGCTCGGACATGAAGTTGTCAGGCCATGTTACGTGGACGATTTTGTCTTCGCCGTACTTTTTAACAAGTGCCTCGGCGGAACGATATTCTTCTTCATTTTGTGAAACGGTGTTTGTTACAACTGCAATCTTAAATTTGCCTGCATCTGCTGCCGGTGAGGCTGCGCCCTCTGGTGCCGGTGTGCCCTCAGCTTTTGGTGCTGCTGGTGCGCCACATGCTACCATAGAAAGCATCAAAGCTGTTGCCAATAGAATGCTCAGTAGTTTTTTCATAAAATCCTCCATAATGTTTTTCGAACCTGTCAAGCTTAAAATTTTATTGAGCCTAGTCGGTTTGTTCGTTACTAAAATTATAGCCTTTGTCTTTAAAATGTCAATATTTTGTGTTACTTGTAAAGTTTTTTTGTTGGAACTGTGAAAAATACAGCAATTTTGCACAATAAGTTGTGACATTGTCCAACAAAGCGTAACAATTAGGTTACAATATTTACCAATTGATATATTATACTATTAGCAAATATTTCCTATTCACCGGTTAATATAAATAATATAAATTGCAAAATGACATTATTTTTTGTGTATTTGCTTTAAACTACAATAATTTCTCTGCTGGCTTTGTTGAGTATTTCATTGCCGCCTTTAGTGACAAGCACGATATCCTCAACTCTAATTCCGTATTCATTTACACGGTATATGCCCGGCTCGATGCTAAATGTCATACCCGGCTCTAAGTACATTTTGTTGCTTTGTTTCATATCGGGAGCTTCGTGTATTGAGTATCCGATGCCGTGACCCAGCCTTGTTACAAAGGTTGCACCGTAGCCCGACTCGTCAATTATGTCTCTTGCCGCCTTGTCAACGTCCGGTATATATGCACCGTCCACTGCCTTTTCTTCCCCCATCATTGTGCCACGCAGCACATAATTGTACATTTTTCTTTGATCCTCGGTGGCTTCACCTATAAAAAATGTCCGTGTCATATCGGCACAAAGCCCTTGATAAACACAGCCAAAATCGCACAGCAGCACATCTTTTTCTTGTATAACTCTGTCCGACCCGCCGTAGTGAGGCAGAGCCGCATTAGGGCCTGAAGCAATGAGAGCAAACCCAAAATCTGCACCTTTTTTGGCAAATTCGCCCTTTATAAAGTTGATTACATCAATCTCTTTCATCCCCGGCTTTACAAATTTTACAATGCCGTCATAGGTTTCGTCGGTGATTTTTGCGGCTTTTTTAAGCTTTGCAATTTCATCCTCGGTTTTTATGATACGCATTTTTTCAAGCAGTGGCTTGCCGTTGATAAACTTAATGTCCAATTCTTTCATAATGTCCAGAATTATAAAGGCTCTTTCCGTTGAGTTTACGCCGATGGTCTTGCCCATAAGCCCGTTTTCTTCAAAGGCTTTGCGAGCCGTGTCCATATAACCGTCGCCGTCATACCAGCCGTAGACATTTATGCCATCCCCCAGCACGCCCTTTATCTCATCGCTTGTGAGCATATTGCAGATGTAAAAATATTCTCCCGTGCTTTTGATGATAAGTGCTTGAAACCTCTCGCAGATGTGAGTGTTGTGCCCTAAAATAAACTCCATCTCCTCCGACGGTGCAATGAGCATTGCGTCAACATTGTTTTGCTTTAGAACTGCCACTAATTTTTCCTTGTAAAAATTATTCATTTTCCCTCCTATTATTAAATATATAGAATGTAGTTTAAACGCAGTTTATTTTTTCAGTATAGCACCGGTTTTAAGGTCTGTAAATGCCCTTTTAGTAAATTGTTCACAAATGACAAAAATCAGGTGCTAAAGCATACAAAATAGATAAATCCTTGTTTTATAAAATTATGGCATAGCCTTAACGAGACAAAATTTCCTCCAGCTCCGCCAACGCCCCTTCAAAAACCGCCAGTGCCGTTTTCACCGTCTGTGGGCTGGTCAAATCCACCCCTGCAATTTTAAGCTCATTTATCGGGTAATCGCTGCCGCCTGTAGACAAAAATTCAAGGTAGCTTGACGGGTCGCCGCTGTCGATAATGCTCTTTGCTATCGCCACCGCACTGCTAAAGCCTGTGGCGTATTGATAGACGTAAAAGCTGTTGTAAAAGTGGGGTATTCTCGCCCATTCAATGTCCTGCAAGGGGTCTACCACCGCACCCTCATAGTAGGTTTCGTTCAGCTCTCGGTAGAGTTTATTCAGCGTTGCCGCCGTGAGCGGTGTGCCCTCCTTGTACAAATCGTGAGCCTTTCTTTCAAACTCTGCAAACAGGGTTTGGCGAAAAACGGTGGTTCTAAAGCCCTCAAGAAAATGGTTTAAAACGTAGGCTCGCCTGTCCTTATCCTCCTCGGTTTTAAGCATATACATAGTCAGCAGCACCTCATTTACCGTGGATGCCACCTCTGCCACCGTGATTTCATAGTCGCTGTTTATATAGTCCTGTTTTTTTGCCGAAAGGTAGGAGTGCATGGCGTGTCCCAGCTCGTGTGCCAAGGTAAAAGCATCGTCCAGCTTGTCAGAATAGTTTAAAAGTACATAAGGGTGAACGCCGTAAACCCCACAGGAATAAGCCCCTGTAGTCTTGCCCTTGTTTTCGTACACATCAATCCACCCACCTGAAAAAGCTTCCTCCAACAGCTGTGCATAGTTTTCTCCCAGTGGCTTGCACGCCGCCTTTACCAGTTGCTTTGCCTTTTCATAGGGCATGGGGTATTCCACCGAGGGCAGCATTGGGGTGTACAAGTCGTACATATGCAGCTCCTCTAGCCCCAGCACCTTTTTCCGCAATTGCAGATATCTTGCCATGGTCGGCAGCCCCTCGTGGACGCTCTGTGTCAAGCTGTCATAAACGGAAATTGGCACATTGGTCTTGAAAAGTGCGGCGTGGCAGGCACTTTCATACCCACGGATGTCGGCAAAAAAGCTGTCCAGCTTTACCGCACCGCTGTACAAAGCGGCAAAGGTGTTGATGTATTTTTTAAACTCTCCAAAATATTTTTCAAAGGACTCCTTGCGAACAGTGACGCTTTTGCTCTCCCGATAGACCCCAAAGTTGCCGTGGGTCAAGGTGACCGTCTCCCCTTTATCGTCGGTGATTGTAGGGAAGGTCATATCCACGCTCTCTAGCATTTCAAAGCTGTCCGAGGGGATGTTGGCAACCTCACCCAGCATAGCGATTAGCTTTTCTCCCTCGCCATTCAAGGTGTGCTGCCTGCCCCGTGCTATATCCTCCACCATATGGCGGTAGGTGTGCATTTCGCTGTCTTGCAGCCACCTGTCTAAATCCTCTTGAGGGATAGCCAGTATTTCGGGGGACATAAATGCACTGTTCGTGTTTAGTGCCACCGAAAGGCTTATCGCCTTTGCCTGCAATTCTTGATATTCGCTGTCCCCATTGTCGCCGGATTTTTGCAAAAAGGCGTACAGACTCACCAGCTCCACCGCCTGTGCGGTTTTTGCTATAAAATCAAGACCATATTTCAGCCCCTGTGGTGAATTTTTAAAGGTGCCTGCCAGCTGTGGAACCTTTTCCACAAAGGATTGTGCGGTTTTATACGCCGCCTGCCACTCCTGTCGATTTTTATATATGGGGGTCAAATCCCACATAAATTCTCCATTCATTTCATTTCTTTTCTTTAATTCCATTATAACCGTCCCCTTTTCTTGAAGTATATTGCATCTATTGTAGCATTTATCAAAAGGAAATAACAGTGCCTATGGCAAATTTATTAAATTATTGTTGACAATTTTATTTGTCAATGTTATACTGTTGTGACAATAAAAGTTGTCACAATTTAGATAAGGAGAGTTTTATTTTGGAGATAAAAATAAATAACATATCGAAAAGCTTTGGGGATAACCCTGTGCTTAAAGGCATAAATTTACAGACGCAAAGTGGAAAAGCCTTGGGGCTTTTGGGGAGAAATGGTGCGGGGAAAACCACGATTATCCGCATTATTATGGGGCTTTTCCCACAAAACGAGGGCGAAATTTTAATAGATGGTGCTCCCATAGACCGAAGCCGAGTCAAAATCGGGTATCTGCCCGAGGAGCGTGGCTTGTACCCGAAAAAGCCGATTGTTGACCAGCTTATATATTTTGGGCTTTTAAAGGGGCTAAATCGAAAGCAGGCTATACAGTCCTGTGATTATTGGCTGGAGCGTTTGCAGATGTCCTGCCATAAAAAGCAGCGTCTTGACACTCTATCCAAGGGTAATCAGCAAAAAATTCAGCTTGCCGCTGCACTCCTTGCCGACCCTGACATAGTGATTTTAGATGAGCCTTTTTCCGGTCTTGACCCTGTGAACGCCTCCCTTTTAAAGGATGTGGTTAAGGAGCTTATCGCAAAAAACAAGCTGGTGCTGTTTTCCTCCCATCAAATGAACTATATTGAGGAATTTTGTGAGGATATCGCAATATTAAATAAGGGCGAAATTGTGCTGTCCGGAAATATTGAGCAGATAAAACGCAGCTATGACCGCAGCAAAATCATCATTAAATCTAGCGATGCACCAGCGATAAAGGATTTTCTTTCGGAAAGCTCTGTTTTGGAAAACGGTGCTCTCACAGTACATCTGCACAGCTGCCATGACAAATCGGAATTTATGGCACGTCTTGTGGCACAAGGCTTTGACCTTGACGAAATAAGCGTATATCAGCCGTCCTTAAATGATATCTTTGTCCAGTATACGGAGGATAGAATATGAAACAATTTTTCACTATTTTAAAATTTGAACTTTCCGCCTACTTTAAAAACAAGCTTTTTATGGGGCTTACCTTAGTGTTTGTTCTGGCTGTTGCCGGAGTTTTGTCCTTTCCTCGGATATCGGGACTGCTTCAAAAGGAGGATGCCGCCGGTGACACTGCCGCCCATGACCCAAGACCCGTCATTTTTGTATCGGACAGCCACGGCACCAATGGGGACATTTTACAGCTTTTATCTGCGGCTGTGCCCCAAAGCGATTTTGTGGCAAGTGACAAAACCGTGGAAGAATTAAAGGTGCTTGTGGACAGTGAGGAATGTGACAGTGCCCTGTTTTTCAAAGACCCTCTTAAATACTCCTACATTGTCAAGGACGCAAAGATGTTTGACGAAACGGGCTATATTATCAACGAAGCTCTCACCGAAAAATATAAAATTGACGCTATGAGTACGCTGGGTATCTCTGCCGATTATGCACAGGAGCTTTTAAACAGCAGGGTGGAGAGCGAGGTTATAAAAACGGGCAAGGATCAAATGCAAAATTTTTATTACACCTATATCTTGATTTTTGTGCTGTATATGGCAATAATTTTATATGGTCAACTGGTGGCTACAAGTGTCGCCACGGAAAAAAGCTCTCGTGCTATGGAAATGCTCATAACCTGTGCTAAGCCCTCCGCCCTTATGTTTGGCAAGATTATCGGCTCCGGCCTTGCAGGACTTTTGCAGATTTCCGCCGTGCTTTTTTCCTCCTTCATCTTTTACAATTTAAACAAAAGCTTTTGGGCAGACAATTGGGTGATAAACTCCATCTTCAATATGCCCCTTTCCATACTGGTATACACCATTCTCTTTTTTGTCTTGGGGTACTTTATATACGCTTTTCTGTTTGGTGTGGTGGGGTCTTTAGCTTCCAAGGTGGAGGACATAAACACCTCCTCTATGCCCATCACCATTTTATTTATTCTTGCATTTTTTGTGGTTATATTCTCTATGAGCAGTGGAAATGTGGATTCTCCCTTAATGATTTTTGCCTCCTATTTCCCCTTTACCTCTCCTATGGCGATGTTTGTGAGAATTTCTATGGGAGATGTCTCGCCCCTTGGCATAGTGATGTCGGTGATTATTTTATTGGCGTCCACCGCCGCAATCGGCATTTTATCCGCAAAAATTTATAAAATAGGGGTTATGCTGTACGGCACTCCGCCAAAGCTTTCCGCCATTATGAAAAATTTGAAAAAATAGGCTGCCTCTAGGTCAAGTGCCGTCTTTTAGGCAAGCTTTCCCGAAAAATGTTCACAGACCACATTCCTTTTGTCCCCAGATATTTTACCCCTGACTGCAATTTTCTTTACAAATCAATATTTTTACGTTAGAATTAAAAGATAGTACGCATCTTTTAACAAAGGATGGCAAACATCTAAAACATCTATAAATATATATATTATAATATATTACTATATAAACGAGGTATAAAATTGGTTTTATTAACTGGGGACAAGCTATCCAAAGCGTATACGGAAAGAAGCCTTTTGGACGAAACGGGCTTTACCATCGAGAGCGGGGACAAAATCGGTGTGATTGGCGTAAATGGCACCGGCAAAACCACTCTTTTGAAAATTATTGCAGGGCTTGAAAGTGCCGACAGCGGCAGCATTATAAAAAGCAGTGGTCTGCGTGTGGGCTATCTGCCCCAAACCCCTGACTTTGCCAAGGACGGCACGGTGCTCGAAGAGGTTCTCCGTGGGGTTTCTCTCACAAACAAGCAAGCGAAAGAATACGAGTGCAAATCCATCTTGACCCGACTTGAACTGTTTGATTTTGATGCCAAGGTGAGCACCCTTTCCGGCGGTCAAAAAAAGCGTGTTGCCCTTGCCGCCGCTCTAGTGTGCGAGGTGGAGCTGCTGATTTTGGACGAGCCTACCAACCATATAGACAGCGCCATGGTAACGTGGCTGGAGGAATATCTTACACGCTATCGTGGGGCGGTTTTGATGGTGACCCATGACCGATATTTTCTCGACCGTGTGACCAACAAGATTTTGGAGCTTGACCGTGGAAAGCTTTACAGCTACACCTGCAACTACACAAAATTTTTGGAGCTTAAAGCACAGCGTGAGGATATGGCGGTGGCAAGCGAAAGAAAACGCCAAAATCTTATTCGCAAAGAGGTGGAATGGATTTTACAAGGGCCTTGCGGCAGAGGGACAAAAAGCCAATATCGCATCGACCGATTGGCACAGCTAAAGGCGGAAAAGGTTGACCTATCTAAAGGCAGCGTGGATATGTCCTCGGTGCAAAGCCGCTTGGGGCGAAAAATTATCGAGCTTGACGGCATATCAAAAAGCTTTGGTGACAAGCATCTTATAAAAGATTTTTCCTACCTTTTGCTGCGCACCGACCGCATAGGGATAATCGGCCCCAACGGCGTGGGGAAATCCACCCTGCTAAAGCTGATTATGGGGATTATCCCCCCTGACAGCGGCAGGATAGAGCTTGGCGAGACAGTTAAAATCGGATATTTTTCACAGGAATGTGAGGACATGAACCCCTCCCAGCGCCCTATTGACTATATTAAGGAGGAGGCAGAGCAGATTGAAACGGTGGATGGCGTTTTAAGCGCAACCCAGCTTTTGGAGAAATTTTTGTTTACCTCCGACCTGCAATACACCACCATCAGTCGGCTTTCCGGCGGAGAAAAACGCCGATTATATCTTCTTAGAATTTTGATAACCGCCCCTAATATTTTGATTTTGGACGAGCCTACCAACGATTTAGACATCGAAACCCTCACCATTTTAGAGGACTATCTGTCCACCTTTGTGGGGGCTGTCATCATGGTAAGCCATGACCGATATTTTTTAGATAAAACCGCAAACAGAATTTTCTCCTTTGAAAATGGCGGAATAAAAAGCTATATGGGCGGCTATACCGACTGGCTTATTCAGCGTGAGGAGACAGACACGGACAAGCCGAAGGTTCAAAAAACCACAGCTGACAGCGCCCCACGCAAAAAAAATGAAAAGCTGAAATTCACCTTTAAAGAGGCTCGAGAATTTGAGACGATAGATGAAGATATCTCAGCTTTAGAGGGGGAAATCTCCGCTAAAGAGGCTGATATACTGGCAAACGCCAGCGATTTTGTCCGCCTGCAAGCCCTTGGCGAGGAAAAGGCGGCTTTGGAAAGGGCACTGGAGGAAAAGATGAGCCGCTGGGTTTATCTCAACGACTTAAATGACAGCATTAATGGCTGACGGTTGTCCGCTTTTCTTTGTACGCCAATAAGTTATGTTGCTGCATACCAAAAATAAAAAAAATATGGAGAGACGAACTACCCTCGTCTCTCCATTGTTTTGTTGCCTTTTACTGCCGCCCTGCCGCCCTTTTCATCACAGGGTTTTTAAAATATCCGTCACAACCGTGGTGGCTCTTGACGCTATAAAATCGTATTCAAAGCTTGTCATTTTCCCTTTGTTCTTAAAATATACATAGCTTTTTACCCCTTTATAATCAATCCACAGCCCAAAAAAATTGCCGTTATACTCCTCCACAAATCGCTTATATTCGGGCAGCTTTTCTGTGCCCATATCTTCAATTATGCCCCCTTTAAACTCCCCTTTTGGGAATTTGTAGGATTTTATGTTACTAGTGGCAAACACCCTGTCCAAATCTTTAGATAAATCCGTGGGGATAAAATATTTTAAAAACATCCCCTCGTAGTCCTTGCTAAAGCCCAGGGTTGCCCCGAGCTTTTCGTCCTTTTCCTTGTACCGTGACCCCTTTGCAAAGTTTGAATCGCTTAAAAATGCCATATATATCTGCTCTTTTTGTGAGTGAGAAAACTCGTAGCTATCCCTAAATTCTGAATAGATAAACAGTGCGGTACAGCAGTAATCGCTAAAATGAGCGTTTGCAATCTCCATACAATCAGCGTGGTGGTCAACGCACCCCACCACCAAATTTTTGTCCTGTACCGACTGGGACACATCGTTGTGGTCAACTAGAAAAAAGAGACTGTCCTCTATCCCCGTTCGGTCTAAAACCAGCGGTTTTTCTGTGCAGCAATCCTCAATCATCCTTTGGTCGCCCTCGTCCACCTTATCCTCTGAAAACACCGCCCACACAGCATTTATTCCATTAGCACAAAGAATTTCCGCCATAAGCTTTGCACTGACAAAGCTGTCCACATCAGGGTTTTTGTGCCCTATCACATAGAGCTGTTTATATTTTTTAAGGTAGCTTAAATCCATTCTGTTCCCCTTTTTTATCTTTTGTTTTTCTAAAAAAGTATACCATTTGACAAGGGATATTTCAACCTTCATTTATTATTTTGGAAAATACAAAAGGAGACAGCCTTGCTATAAGTGCCGCCCCCTTTATTTTGCTCTTTATTTTGCTCTTTATTTTGCTTTTTATTTTGCTCTTTATTTTGCCCTTTATTTTTTCATTATATTTTCAATTTCCTCTATTGTTCTCGGAATTGCCGCCGTCAAATTTTCACACCCTGTCTCGGTGACTAAACAGTTGTCCTCCAAGCGGAAGCCTGTGCCCCATTCCTCACAATAAATGCCGATATCCACGCAGAAAATCATCCCGGCCGACACTGGCATTGTCATGTCCACAATGTCGTGGGTGTCAAAGCCAATGTGGTGCGCCCCGCCGTGCCACATATATTTTCCGATGTCCTC
>JAVWUR010000027.1:0-20629 GCA_036667055.1 Oscillospiraceae bacterium | reverse complement strand
TATCGCTCGCAATGTCCAAAATGAATATGAATGTTTCACCAAAACAGATGATATATATTTGGACTGGCTGGAGCACTGCTCTCAATATGACGAGATTTTACTCACTTTAAGCCTTGCAGATTATGAGATTTTACAAAGCGATGACCTTTTAAAAATCAAGGTAAATCTGCACGCCCAAGGCTTCGTCATGGAAAAGCAAAAGTTGGAAATCCTTCACAGCCTAAATGAAAACTCTGAAAAGCCTTTGGAGGGTGCGCCGGAAGCTTTAATATTGTATTATGGGCAAAAGGGCGAAAATGTATTTGACATAGCTAAGGAGCACCGAACTTCCCCACAGGTAATTGCCCAAGAAAACCAGCTTGCCGAAAAACAATTGGCAGAAAATCAAATGCTGTTAATACCGGCATTTGAGATATAGGAGGAAAAATCTATGCTAAATATATATGGTGACATACAAAAACGCACACAAGGGTCTGTTTTTATCGGCGTTGTAGGCGCAGTGAGAACGGGCAAAAGCACCTTTATAAAAAAATTTATGGAGGCGCTAGTCATTCCCAACATTAAGGATGCCGACAAAAAAGTGCGCACCATTGATGAGCTGCCCCAATCAGCCGCCGGCAGAACCGTCATGACAACCCAGCCGAATTTTATTCCCGAGCAGGGCGTGGATATTGTGATAAATGATAAGCAAAGCTTAAAGGTTCGCTTGGTAGACTGCGTGGGATATATGATAAAGGGCGCTCAGGGAGACACGGAAAACGGCAAGCCACGAATGGTGAAAACCCCGTGGCACAAGCAGGCAATACCCTTTGAAAAGGCGGCGGAAATTGGCACCTATAAGGTGATAACCGACCATTCCACCATTGGAATTGTAGTCACAACCGATGGCAGTATAAGCGATATTCCCCGAGAAAATTATGTAGAGGCGGAAGAAAAGGTCATTGCACAGCTAAAGAAAATCAGCAAGCCCTTTGTAGTGGTGCTGAACAGTGCTGTTCCCAATGGGGAGGCGGCGCAAAAGCTGCGGCAGCTGCTCCAAAAAAAATATGGCGTGTCCGTCATCTCCGCCAACTGCCTAGAGCTTGACAAACCTACCATAGAACTGATTTTGTCCGCCGCTCTTCTGGAATTCCCCATAAAAGAGATACAGCTTTCCATACCAAAATGGCTGGCAATGCAGGGTGCGGATTTTGAGTTTAAAACCCAGCTTTTTACCAATGTCAAGGACAGCTTTTCCCCTCTTGAAAAGATAAGCGCTCTACCTCAGGCAACCGCAAAGCTCAAACAGCAAAAGGAGATTTTAAACGCTGAAATAACGGGCATAGACTATGGAACAGGCAGAGTTATAATAGCAGTGGAGGTGGATAAAGAGCTGTACTACAACTCCTTGCAGGAGCTTACAGGGGAAGACGTAAAGGACGATTGGGCGCTTATGAAGCTGATGAAAGAATTGGTGTTTGCACGGCAGGAATATCAAAAGCTAGCACCGGCTCTAGCCCAAGTTGAGAGCACAGGTTACGGCATAGTCATGCCCTCCATAGACCAATTAAAGCTAGAGGAGCCAGAAATTGTGCGGCAGGGACAAAAATTTGGCGTGAGACTAAAAGCAAGCGCCCCGTCACTGCATATTTTACGTGCCGACATTCAAACCGAGGTTAGTCCTATTGTTGGCAGTGAAGCCAACAGCGAGGAGATTGTCAACTCAATGCTGAAAAATTTTGAAAATGCACCTCTTGAAATTTGGCAGTCCAATATCTTTGGCAACTCCCTGCAAAACCTAGTTACACAGGGGCTTAATGCAAAGCTGATGAATGTGCCCGAGGAAGCAAGAGGTAAGCTGCAAGAAACCATAGAGCGAGTGATTAACGAGGGCTGTCAAGGGCTTATCTGCGTGATTTTATAACTATAATATAGCCGATATTTAACAATAAAAGCGGTGTACAGCCACGAAAGGCTCTCTCCTTTTGGGCTGTACACCGCTATATCTATATCCCCATTTTAAACGTTTTAGTCCACCATCGCTGTGCTACACAACCGTTTCTACCGTCTTTTCTACCGTCTTTTCAGCTGTTTCTATTGTTTTTCTTTGGGGTGCTGATAGAATAGCCACAGCCACCAGTATGAGCACACAGCCCACAAGGGTGCGCACATTACAGCTTTCCTTTAAAATCAACACTCCCAGCACCACGCCCGATATTGGCTCGAACAGCGAAAATATTGCAGCGTTAGATGCCCCAATATGTTTTATCCCTATCTGCAAAAATGAAATTCCCATTATTGAGGTGCAAAGGGAAACCACCGCTTTCATTCCCCACACTCTTAGCGGCAGATTAAATATTAAATTACCTGTCGCCATGGCATATATAAACATCAGTGTAGCGTTGGTTGTACAGATGTAAAATGACAGCTTAAATGGAAACATTTCCGACAGCCCACTGCGGCTCATATACACCATATAAAAGCAATAGGTAATTCCGGACAGCACCGCCAGCCCTATCCCCAAAAATGCGGTGGGCGTTATTGTGCCCTCAAAAAACATACACACTCCCAGCGTTGATAAAACAATCGCCAACACCTTGGTCTTGGTAACTTTCTCTTTAAATATTAAGATGGACACAAGATACACCAAGGATGGATAGATAAAATGTATTGTAGTGGCAATGCCTACCGACACATATTCATAGGAGGCATAAAGGGATAGCGTGGTGGCTAGTGAGCCAAACAGACAGAGCACAAAAATGTTCCGTGCCTCCCCCTTTGTTAGCTTTAATGAAACTTTATTGAACTTTAAAATTATGTAGAGAAAGGGCAGGGCGATAAACATTCTGGAAAAGGTGAGCATGGCGTAGTTGCTGCCCCCCGCAAGTATGAATTTACAAATCACCGCTGTAGAACCAAATATAATGGCAGATAAAATTGTTAAAATAGTGCCTTTTGTTTTAGACATTGTTATAGTACTCCTTCAAAATAAACTTATAGCAATATATACAGCAAAAACCGTGCCACTGCCTGCCAAATGAAGGGTTGACAATAAAATCTATTGCCTTTATAGTATAAATATTGATTTGTAACATTTTAGGAGGACATATGTATTCTATTGCTGTTGTCACGGAAAAATATCACGTTTTTGAAAATATAAAGGAAAATCTGCATGAGGTTTTGGGAGAAAACACCACTGTAACGCTCTACACTTTTTCTAAAATTGCAGAACAGGTGCTTTTAAAGGAGAATATTGTTCTGCTTTTAGAGTACGAAAACCTTGAAATTGTGCGTCCATATGTAGCGGATGCCACCCATATAATTGTGGCACAGCGAACCTTCCGTGAGAAAGATTTAGCTCCTATATTGGCAATTCCACCACACAGCGACATACTTGTGGCGAGTGTTCCCAAGGCTTCGGTTTTGGAAATTATCTATCTTTTATCCCAAATTTTCAAAAGCACCTACAACCTAATCGCCTATGACGAAAGCCGTCAGCAGGGCAATATTGACTATGCCATCACCTTGGGGCGAGAGCAGTTTCACTTTGAAAATGTAAAGGAAATAATCAACATCAACAACCGCTGTATAGATATATATACCTTTATGCGTATCTTTAATAAGCTTGGGATTGATGATGATATTATTATGTCTAGGCTTATAATCTACTCCCAAAAAACCGTCAATATAAAGGGCGAAATAAAAAATCAATATGTAAATCTATTTGCCACCAGCGAGCTTTTAAACAGTGTAGTGGAAAAATTTAATGAGGGCATTGTGATAACCGACACCCAATATAAAATTGTATTTTCCAACGCTCGAGCAAAGCTGATTTTGGAAATTGAAGATAACAAGCATAATCTGTCAAATTTGTTTGACTGTAAAAGCATTGAAAAACAAAAGCTTGTGGAGATTGCCGGACGGGAAATTTTAGCCACCAAAAACAGAATTTCTCACGTTGGAAAAAGTGACGATTACTTTTTTTGTCTGACAGAGCCTATCTATATTCGAGATTTAAAAAGCTCTCTAAGCAAGGAATTACGGGATAAGGGGCTGTTTGCACGGTACCATTTTGAAAATATCATCTTTCAGTCAACGGTTATGAAAAACACCGTTGAGCTGGCTAAAAAGCTTGCTATACCTGATTTTTCCATATTAATTTTAGGGGAAACCGGCACTGGCAAGGAGCTTTTCGCCCAAGCTATACACAACTATTCCCTTAGAAAATACAAGCCCTTTGTTGCGGTAAACTGTGCCGCACTGCCCGAAACTTTGCTGGAAAGTGAGCTGTTCGGGTATGACAAGGGTGCTTTTACCGGTGCAAATCGTGAGGGAAAGATAGGGCTGTTTGAGCAGGCGGATGGCGGCACACTTTTTCTGGATGAAATTGGAGATATGCCCGTTTCCTTGCAGTCTCGTCTATTGCGAGTGTTGCAGGAAAAA
Organism: Oscillospiraceae bacterium; assembly: GCA_036667055.1. Classification (GTDB taxonomy): domain Bacteria; phylum Bacillota; class Clostridia; order Oscillospirales; family Ruminococcaceae; genus RGIG3102. Next base: position 16,207 of record JAVWUR010000027.1, on the reverse strand, counting down.
CAGGTTGTACGCCTTGGCAGCAGCAAGGTTATAGACGTGGATGTACGCATCATCTCCGCCACAAACCAAAACCCCGATGAGAGAATATCTAAAGGGCATTTCCGAAAGGATTTATACTATCGCTTAAATGTGTTCCGAATTGAATTGCCCTCACTGGCACAGCGTTCAGGGGATATTTTGTATATGCTAAAGGTCTTTACCGATGGGAAATCCTCCCTTTTAAGTGAACAGGACAAGCAGCTTCTCACCTCCTACCCTTGGCCGGGAAATGTGCGAGAGCTTTCCAACGCCGCAAGCTACATTAATGTTATGGGGGAAATTCCACATTATATTTCTAACAGTCAGTCGGAAATTGCCATTGATGATTCTTTGAATTTTGACAGCGGAAGTTATATGGAGATTTATTGTTTTCTAAACTGTCTTGCAACCTTGGAGGAGCACAGCGATACCACCGGCAGAGAGAAAATCGTCCAAGCTCTGGACGGCTCACATATTAAAATCAGTGAATACAAGGTGCGAAAAATCACAGAGGAGCTGCTTGAAAAAAGGTACATCGGCAAAACAGACGCAAAACGAATTTTTATAATGGACAGTGGACGCACCCTTTTGCTGAAACTAAAGGAAAAAATTAATACTATCTAAAAACAACAGGCGCAGCTTATGACTTTAAATCAACGGCTGTGCCTGTTGTCGCTTTGCCCCATCTGTTAATATTAGCTGTTTAATTCATTTATACTGGACTTTTTAACTGACATATTGGATGGTTTCATCCAATATGTGTTTAAGCTGTGATATGTATTTAGCAGTTTAGATAAAAAACTTAAACATTTTAATGGTTTTTTTGTGGTTGGCACACTTTTTGCTGTAGTATATGGCAAGATGTCAGCGTTATGTCATCGCAAAGTACAGAATGTATGTTTAAAAAGGAGGAGCACATGAATTATAGCGACGAGGAGCAAGTTTTAGCAACCAAAATTCAAGGTCTGGGCGAGCGGTATAAAGATGAACAGCTTAGCCTGCTCAAAAGTCTCACAAGCGTGGACTGTGGCACAGGCAACCTTGTTGGCAACGGTGAAGTTGTCGCCATTCTTACAAAAGAATTGGAAAAATTAGGCGCAGACGTAAAGATTATCAAGGCAGAAAACGTAGGACAGCATATTGTGGCTTACATAAAGCCGGAAAAACCTACAGGTAAAATTATTGTAAATGCTCATATTGACACCGTTTTTGAAAAGGGAAGTGTTGCAAAGCACCCCTTCACCATAAAGGATGATATGGCATATGGTCTTGGCACCGCCGATGATAAGGGCGGCGTAGTGGTTATTCTCTATGGTTTAAAGATAGCTTTGGAGCTTGGAGCAAAGCTTTCCAAGGAAATTTGCATTATCTTCAACTGTGACGAGGAGACAGGGTCTGATTCTGCCAAGGAGATATTTTTACAGGAGGGCAAAGGGGCTGATTACGCAATGTTTTTCGAGCCGGTTGTTGGAGAAAACACCGTCATAACAAAACGCCAAGGAGTTGGCAGATATTCCATGGCTGTCACGGGAGTCGCCGCACATTCCGGAATTGATTTCTTCAAGGGCAGAAACGCAATCACCGAGCTGTCTCACAAAATATGTGATGTACACAGCCTTACTAACATCCGCCCGGGAATAACTGTAAATGTTGGCACTGTCGAGGGCGGGACTATGGTCAGCACCGTGCCGGAATATGCTCGTACAGAATTTTGTGTTAGAGTAAACAACGCAAAAGAGATGGAGCTGCTGCGAGAAAAGATTTCCGACATTGAACACTCAACCCACATTCAAGGCTGTAAAACGGCAGTGAACGGAAGATTTACCTACTACCCCATGGACAGAACCGATGCTATATTAAGCATATACAATAGGGCAAAGGAGGCAGCACAGCTCGTTGGGATAGACCTTTGTGAAGAATATGCAAACGCCGGTGCCGATGTGTGCCATATGAACCAATTTGGTGTCACTGCTATTGATGGCTTTGGCCCTTTGCAATATAATATCCATACATTTGATGAACACGTCAACATTCCAAGCATTGTTCAAAAGACTAATCTTTTTGCGGCGATGCTGGTAACTCATAGAATTTAGAGGATGAAATTATGAAAAATGATACAAACAATTTAAAGACTAAGAAAAAGATAGAATTTCCCCATGTTCTGGTTTTGATTTTCACACTAATAGCCCTTGTATCCTTCGCAACACGGTTTATCCCTGCCGGTCAATACGACCGAATTACCGATGCTGTCACGGGCAGAATTGTAGTTGACCCTTCCAGCTATCATGTCATTGAGAGAACGCCTACCACCTTACTGGGAATTTTCACTGCCATTCCAAAAGGTATGGGCGAATCTGCTTGGATTATGTTCTTGATAATTCTTATTGGCGGCTCCTTTAAGGTTATTATGAGCACCGGTGCATTGCAGGCATTTCTTGGCAAAACCGTTAAAAAAGCGAGTAAAATGGGCATTATATTCATTCCACTGTTAATCTTGGTTTTCGGCTTGATGGCAAGCTTTATGAGCAATATAGAAACGTACATAGCCTTTGTCCCCTTGGCTATTTTGCTGGCAAAGGCGCTGGGATTTGATGCCCTTGTGGGTGTGACTATCGTTTTAATGGGCGTCAACATAGGCTTTTCTGCCGGTATGTTTAACCCCTTTTCCACAGGTATCGCTCAAAATATTATAGGGCTTCCCCAGTTTTCCGGTCTTGGCTTTAGATTTCTAAGCTTCTTTGTATTCTATGGTATATTGGTGTTTTTCACCGTTCGCTATGCCCAAAAGGTCAAGTCTGACCCTACAAAAAGCTTGATGTATGACGCTGAACACTGCGATGATGAAATGGAAGAATTTCCGGAATTTACAGGAAGATTAAAGTTCGTTCTTTTCGTTATCACCCTTGGCTTTGCGGGAATTATCTACGCCCTAGCCAGCAACGCAAACTTTAAAACCGACATCCCTGCACTGTTTATGATTATCGCCATACTAACAGGCATAGCGGCAGGACACTCCCCCAACCAAATTGCAAAGGACTTTGTTGCCGGCTGTCACGATATGCTCCTTGGTGCATTGGTAGTTGGATTTGCACGTGCTATGAGCGTTGTTATGACCGAAGCGTGTATAATCGACACTATCGTACACTCCACAACCGGCGTTTTGAGCCTTTTCCCTAAAACCATCAGTGCTGTGCTAATGTACTTTATGCAGATTATTATAAACTGCTTCTTGATTTCTGCCAGTGGACAGGCTGCGACAACAATTCCGATTATGTCCCCTATCGCCGATGTTCTTGGGTTTACACAGCAAACAGTTGTTCTTGCTTTCCAGTTTGGCGATGGGCTTATCAATCAGCTTTTGCCAACCTCCGGCACAACAATGGCAATCCTTGCTTTGGCAGGAATATCCTATCCAAAATGGTTTAAGTATATCGGCAAGGTTATGCTTGCAAACTTGATTGCAGCAGGTGTTTTGGTAGGTATTGCCGCCTCCATAAACCTAGGGCCATTCTAATGGCTTAAATTACAGCTGATTTTACAAGCGATTTTATGTAAAATCAACGCACCCTTTACTATTGATTTCTTCTAATTTACACCACAAAAACAGTGTGCTGCTCCAATTGGTTTTGCCCAATTAGCTCCACACTGTTTTTGCTTTGTGCAATATATTCCCTTGCTCTTTTCCTTTGACTGCCCTAGACAGTCGCTATATTTTATGTTATATTAAATAAATATATAGCTGCTGGATTGTTAAGCAGCTCGTTTTTTTGTATTAACGGTGGTCGGCATCTGTCGATACCTCTACATAAGGGATGGTTATAGCGATGGAATATCATATTTGTGAGTTGTCGGAAATTTTACAATTGTCCTGTGATATGATTAGATATTACGAGAAAAAGGGGGTAGTCTGCCCTAAAAGAGATGAGAAAAACAATTATAGAGTGTACTCCACCATGGATCTTTTAAACTTGGCGGAGGCAATTCACTTCAAACAATTTGATGTGAATATCGGCGACATCAAGCAGCTTAAAAATAATGACTATTCTGAAAATATTTTAAAGCATTTAATTGCATTAAAATGTCAGCTAACAGATGAGGTTACATACAAAAACTTGTTGATAGAAAGAACCGATGAGCTGATAGAGCGTTATCGCATATCTTTGGCTAATCTTGGCAACTTTTGGGTAAAGCATATCCCCACCTACTCAAAATACCAGCTTTGCCTTATAGAAAACAATTATTTTCATGAGATTACCCCCTCAACATCCGTTTTACATTCTCTATTTAGCAGCACAATATCACCCTTTTGTGACGGTATGGTTGAGTTTTCTGACACCGTTTCCAACTGGAATATTACCATTTCAAACAAGTACAGCGATTTTTTGGAGCTGCCGGAGGAAAGCAAAACAATAATGCCTTCCCAATTTTGCCTATGCAATGTTGTAAATGTGGATGAATTGGAAGGTTTTTCGCCCCATTGTTGCCAACCTTTACTTGCGTTTGCAGCAAAAGAAGGCTACCGACAAGCAGGAGCAATAACCGGAGTTTTGTGCAGCAAGGGTGTAGAGAAAAATGTTTTCAAGCGCTATTTAGAGGTTCGTATGCCTGTTGAACTCTAGAAGGCTTCCAAGGTTTTAGCTATATTCTCTCTTAAAGGGGCTTATATATTTTGGCTCTAGCACAAATATTGGGGATAACCAACCGATAGAGCCATTTTTTTGCAGTGTAAAAAGGTAGTGCCAAGCTTGAATTAAACAAGCCCGGCGCTACCTTTTTTAACAGTGCTTTAATTTATATAGACAGTCTGCCACCGTCCATAGTTTTGTTTTTGCGTTGAAATTATACCTTCAAACCAGCTTTATATCCTTCATGGGTTGCAATAACTGCGTTACCTGCTGTCACCGCACTGCCCACCACATAAACCTCACCGCAATTTTCTTTTGCTACTTTTTCCAAAGGATTGTATGCTTTGTAACCGAAGGCAGCAACCACCATTCTGGCTGGGATAGTTACTTCACGCCCATCTCCATCACGGTAGGTGACGCTGTCCTCTTTAATTTCAGTCACCGTTGCGTTTGTTTGCACCTTGATTTTCTTTTTTGCCATACGCTCTATCAGTAAGCCCCTATTTTCAGGAACCATATCCTCAAGAATTTCCGGTTTCATCTCCAAGAGAGTAACCTGTGGGTTTGTCTGTGCAATGAACTCCGCAGTTTCTCCGCCTACTTCACCGCCGCCACATACAACCACTGAACCTACAGGGCTTGTCAATTCGCCATACAATGGGTCGGACGTGATGATAGGTGTATTGACGTTGCCGTACAGCACATCCTCAGCACTAACTACCGTTTTTCCATCTATTCCGGCAATCTTGGGCATAAACGGTTTGGAACCGGTCGCTAAGATAATTGCGTCTGGCTTTTCCGATTTGATTAAATCTTCATTTACTTCAGCGCCCATTTTAAAGGTAACTCCAAGGGTTAGACATTGTTTGCGGTAGGTGGAAATCATAGTTGATAATTCCCCCTTGCCCATAGGATAGGCGGCAGAGCGGAAAGCTCCTCCGAAGTGAGTATCCTTTTCATATAGTGTCACGCTGTGTCCACGCTGAGCGGCGGTTCTTGCAGCCATCATTCCCGCAGGGCCAGAGCCTACAACCATAATGTTTTTCGGTGTTTTTGTTTTGGAAAGTGTATCTTCATACTCAAGACCCACTCTAGGGTTTACAAGACAGCCAAAGCCCATTGGGGTAAGCTGACCATATTCGCATCTTTGCAGACAGCCGATACAATAGTTAATCTCCTCAAATTTGCCTTCCTTTGCTTTTTGGGGAAGATATGGGTCAGCAAGTGAGCCTCTACCCATGCAGATAAAATCCGCTTTATCCATTTTGAGTAGTGTTTCCGACATTTTAGGGTCATTTATCCTATTGGCAACCATAACTGGGCAGGAAACCAGCTTTTTAATTTCCCCTGCTGAATCCATATTGATTGCGTGTTTTGTAAACATAGAACCAATCATAGTGAGAGACGGTTCCGCTGCGTATGCACCATTTGACACACTAATTGCATCAACGCCCATCTCGTCAAGGTGCTGTGCCAATTGGTAGGTTTCCGCTTCGGTTCTGCCGCCCACCGTGTACTCATTTGCGGATATACGAATACAGATTGGAAAATCTTTGCCTGCTTTTTCTCGCATAGAATTGTAAATTTCATCTAAAAATCTTGTGCGATTTTCAAAACATCCGCCATACTCGTCCGTTCTTTTGTTGACAAAGGAGGATAAAAACTGTGCAATCAAGTACCCGTGTCCTGCGTGTACCTCCACGCCGTCAAAACCAGCATCCCGTGCACGGCGTGTTGCCTCGCCAAACGCCTCCACCAATGTTTTTATCTCCTCAATGGTAAGCTCCCTTGGCATATTCATCGTTACCGTGTCTTTAATTGCACTGGGTGCAACCGCCTGCCACGGAACAAAGGGCAAGGTTTGTTTGCCGGAGTGATAGATCTGACAGAAAATTTTAGACCCATACTTATGTACTGTTTGTGTCAATATTTTATTGCTTTCAATCTGGCAGTCATCCCACAAGCCCGGCAGTCTTGGGCTATTTCCCGATTCCGGAGTTACAACATAGTCCTCTGTAACGATAAGCCCCCAGCCACCTTTGGCTTTCTCCTCATGGTATTTTATACAGCGGTCGGTGACTATACCATCGTGTTCACAGGTCATAGTTTCCATAGCAGGAACTACCAGTCGGTTTGGAATGGTACAATTGCCGATTTTGCAGGGTGAAAATAAAGTGTCCAACATAAAAATTTCTCCTTATTAAACTTAAAGCCGTGCTATTCACTTGTGCTAGCTACAGGTAAAGCACGGGTTGTCATTGACAAAAATATAACATATGATATGTCCATTATTGGAATTCCCCATGTTTAACAGTATAAACCTTAGAATTATTCCAATGTCAAGTACTATTATTGAAATAGCATATAGCCCGTTTTCGCCGTTCCCTTCTAAAATTCATACTAGGCTGTACAATTTTAAAAAAAACAGCGCAGACCACAATAGCGGCAACGCTGTTTTGATTTTTGACGATTTTTTTTGACGGCTAATAAACCGTCAACTTTAGCTTTTCTAGGTTGGCTCTTTTGCTCTCAAAGGATGGGTGTATGTAGCAATCCATAGTAATTCTCGTATCTGAATGTCCCAAAATTTCGCTCAATGATTTTACCTCCACCCCTGCATCTATGCACCTTGTGGCAAAGGTGTGGCGCATTGTATGAAAATGTACATCTGCAAGACCACACTCTGCGCACAGTTTATAGAGATGGTACCGCAGCATCCGTGGCTCCATTGGCCTTTCCTTGTCGGTCAACAGATAGTGCTCGTCATTTTTTGAAATGACCTTTTTACAGATTTTGCAAAGCGCCACTGTCAGCGGAATGTTCCTGATGGAGGACAGACTTTTGGGGGAAGTTAGCTGTAATCTTGTTTTTCCTCCTACATTTTCGTCATGGCAGGGCAGGCGCTGAATTGTGGAAACCACCTGTAATACTCGTTGGGTGACGGAGATGCTGCCGCTTTTCATGGCACATATTTCCCCTATTCGCAGCCCACACTCGAGGGAGAGTAAAATCCCTAATTTTATGGGTGTTATATCCTTTAAAAGACATTTTGCCAACACCTCATACTCATAGGCAGACAGCACTCTCGCTGGCTTTTTTTGCTCCTTTGGCACAGAGGATTTTATTGGCAGCGTGTCGATAACACCATTGTCTGCCATGTAATATATTATACTGTTGAAGATAGATAAAATGTTCTTTGCTGTTCCGGCAGCAAGGCTTTTCTTTGATAATTCGTCGGTAAAATGCACCAGTATATCTGTGCCGACACAGCTCTGTCTATTATTTTTTATCCAGGGCTTTATATGAACTTCTAAAATTGCATAGTATCGCTGGTATGTGGATTCTTTTACCTGTTTTTTCTTGTTTTCAAGCCAATAATCACATTGCTTTGCCATGTCAATCGCACATATATTTCCACCGCTGCCCAAGGATGTTGGCGCATTTTGCAGCTTCATTTTCCTCTTGACCTCGCTATAAGTTTTTCCATATACAGATATCCTTTTCCCCTTGCCGGAATTATAATCTTTATGTCGAATACGCCCTTCCCATCGACCGTCCTTTCGTTTATAAATGTTCTCACCTTTTTTGGGCATAGCAATTATCTCCTTTAAAATGAACATTTTCCCGTATAAAAGTGACGGCTTTTTTGACGGCTATAAGCTCAAAACCTACTGTTCTTTGTATGCTTTTTTTAAATTAAGCAACAATAGCAGCTAATATTTTACACATAACATAGGTTAAATTACCGCCGATTTTTACAAGATTTTTTATATTGGTAAAATAAAAAACACCATCGCTGGTGTTTTCTGTTTGCGTATTATTCTCCTGCCTATTATCCGCTTATACCCCTGCTTGAATATTTCCCTATAAGCCCCAAAAAGCAAATTTTGCGCTTTGGGCAAATGCGCTTCGCAAAGTGCATTTATTCAGTGGACATTATATAGACACAACCTCCGCCACATGAAGGAATTCTGGGTCTATTGATTTTTTCATCTCAAGCGCTTCGTCTATATCATAGCTTACAACCTTGTATTCCTTTAGGGCAACCACTCGGTTATACTCGCCGTCCTTTAACAGTTCTACCGCTCTACATCCCATAAGCGCCGCTAAAAGCCTGTCTCTTGATGAGGGCGAGCCACCACGCTGAACGTGGCCTAATATTGTTGCTCGGGTTTCGATGCCCGTCTCCGACTGGATGATTTTTGCCATCTCCATAACATTTCCAACGCCCTCTGCCACAATTATAAGAAAATTCTTTTTGCCTTCCTTTTGACTTTCTTTCATTTTAGCAATGACATTTTGGTGAATATCGTACTCCCTTTCCGGAATTAATATGCACATAGCGCCATTAGCTATGCCGGTATTGATGGCAAGATATCCGGAATGTCTGCCCATAACCTCCACAAGGCTACAGCGCTCATGGCTTTGCGTTGTGTCACGAATTCTATCTATCATCTCCATGGCGGTGTTTAGCGCCGTGTCAAATCCAATGGTGTAATCGCTGCAAGAGATGTCATTGTCAATGGTTCCCGGTATCCCGACACACTTTATCCCTTTTTTGGCAATTGCTTGGCAGCCACGAAAGGAACCGTCCCCTCCGATTACCACTAGTGCATCTATGCCATGTCGCTTGCAAGTTTCATATGCCTTTTGCTGCCCCTCGTCCGTCTCAAATTCAAGACAACGTGCGGTGTAGAGCATCGTCCCACCACGCTGAATGATATCCGATACAGTTCTTAAATCCATATCTATAACATCATCCAGTATCAGTCCATTGTACCCATGCCTTACGCCCTTTACTTTTAGCCCATAATAGATACCTGTACGGACAACTGCTCGTATCGCCGCATTCATTCCAGGAGCATCTCCCCCACTTGTAAGAACACCTATTGTTTTGATATCACCCATAATTTCTCCTGACTTTCTATTTTTTATATGCTACGTTTTTATCTCCAACCAAAAGCTTGATTTCACATTCCATATCATAATTTTCATATACCCATAATTTTTCCGGTGCCATGAGCGTCTCTTTTTCTTCCTCAAAGTAAAAATAGACCGGAATATCTCCCCTAGAGCCTTTTAATAGCTCTTTAACATGATACAGTTTGTTGGAATTTTTGTTTGGGAACCTTATATACAAGCCGAACCCTTTAACCGACGACCTGCGATAGATGTCCTGAGCTTGATCCGATTCTACATGATACACCCAATCCGCAACCATCGAGGCTTGATCCTCCTTCAGTGATACCGTTCCATTTATGGCGACTACATCATTTTCCTTTATCCTTGTTGTCCTGTTTTCCAAAACTTTAGGAAATATGACAACATCCATTGCGCCGGTTAAGTCCTCGATTGTGGCAAAGCACATAATATCATCCTTTTTTGTGTGGTGATAGCGATATTTTGTAAGTGTGCCCACAACCGTTTGTACAGTACCATCGTACAATTCATTACCCTCTTGTGTCAATTGATAAATGTTGCAAGTTGATACACTTTTGGCAAATTGCGTATATTGCTCCATAGGATGCCCCGTCAAATATATCCCCGCCAAGCTTTTTTCCAGAGTTAGCATCTCATAATGATCATATTCATCACATTTCTGAAACTCAAAGTCCTTCCCAACCTCAAATGGCACCTTTCCGTCTGGGGTTTTCAGTGTGAAAAGATCCATCTGCCCTGTAACATTTAATTTTGTGTCCTCCGATATGCTTGTTATCACTCGTTCAAAATTTCTGTAAAGCTGCCGGCGGTTGGGTTCAAATTGGTCGAAGGTTCCAACGTTAACAAGGCTTTCTATCGCCCGCTTGCTAAATTCTCTTTTAGATATTCTCTTGCAAAAATCAAAAAAGCTGACAAATTCTCCTTGTTTTCTTTCCTCGCACACCGCCTCTACAAAGCTTTGTCCCACGTTTTTTATCGCCGCAAGCCCATACCGTATGTCGCTGCCCTCAACCACAAATTCAGCCTCACTTTTATTTATATCCGGCGGCAGTATCTTGATGCTAAGGCGTTTACATTCCTGAGTGTACTCCAAGATTTTTATGCTGTTGTCCATCATGCTTGTCAACATTGCCGCCATAAACTCCTTGGGGTAATGCGCCTTTAGATAGGCAGTTTGGTATGCCACAAAGGCATATGCTGCGGCGTGTGACTTGTTAAAAGCATAGGAGGCAAAGCTTGACATCTCATCAAATATATCATCTGCTATCTCTTTACTTATATTATTGTCTCCGCAGCCCTCTATAAAATGTACTCGCTCCTTTTCCATTACATCCGCTTTTTTCTTGGACATAGCACGGCGAACAAGGTCAGCTTGACCGTAAGTAAAGCCGGCTAACTCTCGGCAGATTTGCATGACCTGCTCTTGGTACACAATGCAGCCATTCGTTACATTTAAAATTTTCTCAAGTGAGGGGTGCTTGTACCTTATCATCTCCGGATTGTGCCGATTTTGTATAAATGTGGGTATTGAATCCATCGGCCCTGGGCGATACAAGGATATAACAGCAATTAAATCTTCAATATCTATAGGCTTTAGCCGCATTAAAACCGACCGCATACCCTCTGATTCAAACTGAAATACTCCTGATACTTCTCCCTGTGTCAACATTTCAAAGACAGCCTTGTCATCAATTGGCACCGTTTCCATTGAAAACTCGCCGTCCTGCTTTCGAACCATTTTAGCGCATTTATCTATTACAGTTAGTGTACGCAAACCAAGAAAATCCATCTTTAACAGACCCAATTCCTCAATGGTGGTCATGGTGTATTGTGTCACTATCTGCCCGTCATTGCTCTGTAGCGGAACATACTCCGCACAGGGCAAGTTAGTTATAACTACTCCTGCGGCGTGGGTTGATGCATGGCGAGGCATCCCCTCAACCTTCATGGCCATATTGATAAGCTCATGAACCTTATTGTCTGACATGTAGAGATTTTTCAGCTCAAAGGATACCGTAAGTGCCTTTTCAATTGTCATTTTAAGTTCATTAGGTACAAGCTTTGCTACCTTGTCTGCCAATGCGTAAGGCACATTGAGCACTCGTGCCATATCACGAATTGCTCCTCTTGCCGCCATTGTTCCAAAGGTGATAATCTGCGCCACATGGTCTGCTCCGTACTTTTCCACCACATAATCAATCACCTTTTGTCTTTTTTCATAGCAAAAGTCAATGTCAAAGTCCGGCATACTCACCCTGTCAGGGTTTAAAAATCGCTCAAAGAGCAGATTGTATTTTATGGGGTCAATGTTGGTTATCCCCATGCAATAGGCACACAAGCTGCCAGCGCCCGAACCTCTGCCCGGGCCTACGGGTATATCGTTGCTCTTGGCATAATTTATAAAATCGTACACTATCAAATAATAATCAACAAACCCCATATTTGTTACAACGCTTATCTCATAGTCTAGCCTGTCCTGTATCTCCTTGGTTATAACCTCATACTTTTTTGCAAGTCCTGCTTTGCATAGGCTCACAAAAAACTCTCTGTTTTCAAGACCATCGGGAGCGGTATATCTGGGTAGCTTTGTCACGCCAAATTCAAAATCAAAATTGCATTTTTCAGCAATTTTAACGGTGTTTTCACAAGCTTCTTGGATGAGAGTAAACACATTATACATCTGCTCTGTGCTTTTTACGAAAAACTCGTCCGTCTCAAATTCCATGGCGTTAGTTTCAGTCATTGGCTTATTTAGCTGTATGCAAATCAAAGCATACTGCACTGCTGAGTCGTCCAGTTCAAGATAATGGCAGTCATTAGTAGCCACTAACTCAATGTTTAGCTCTCGTGCAAGCGCCACCAACATAGGCAACACTTTTTTTTGGTCACGTATACCATGGTCTTGCAGCTCAATATAATAATCTTCTCCAAACAAATTCTTGTAAAACTTTGCTGTCTCTATGGCTTTTTCCATATCTCCTGCCAATAGCATACGTGGCAGTTCACCGGCAAGGCAGGCGGACAGACAGATAAGCCCTTCATGATGCTGTGCCAGCAGTTCATGGTCTATTCTTGGTTTTGAATAAAAGCCTTTAGAAAACCCTTGGGAAACAAGTTTTATAAGGTTTTGATATCCCACTTTATTTTTACACAGCAGTACTAGATGGTAATATCCGTCAACCTTGTGCACCTTGTCTGTCATTCCTCTTGTTGAAACATACACCTCACAGCCGATTATGGGCTTTATCCCCTCTTTTTTTGCCTGCTTATAAAATTCTACGCAGCCGTACATCACTCCATGGTCAGTGATAGCTACTGCCGTTTGCCCCAAGCTTTTAACACGGGAAATAAGCTTGTCAATACGGCAAGCCCCATCCAAAAGACTATATTCTGTATGCAGATGCAGGTGTACAAAATTTTTGCTCATCATTTATCCTCTATTTGCGCCATTTGGCATAGCTTTTGCATTCTTCTGTTGACCGAAGACTTGCTCATTGGCGGCACCACCAGCTCACCCAGTTCCGATAGAGATAGCTCTGGGTTCTCCATTTTTAAATGTGCAAGTGCCTTTAAATCATCCTCTAACAGGTCGAATTTGCCATCACTAACCAACTTTTGAACCGCCATCATATGCCCACTGCTTGCACGGCTTGCCTTTGCTATATTGGCAGTTTCGCAATTTGTTATTCTATTTACCTTGTTGCGTATATCCTTAACAACTTTATTTGACATGATTTCAAGGCACATTGTCTGCGCCCCCACCGTTGCCAAAAAGTCCTCAATTGTTTCGCTTTGCTTGGTGTACACAACCATTTCTCGGCGCCTTGGGGTCACTTTAAAGCTAAAACCCAGACCCTCAAAACAATCCGCCAGCTGCTGTGCCTTGGCGTTATCCCCCAAAACAAACTCTAGCTGATATTCCTTGCTTGGGTCGCTTAAAATGCCATCCGCCACAAAAATCCCCAGTAAAAATGACTGCATACATTTTTCGCATATATCATTTTTTTGCTGTAACTCGCAAAGGCTTTGAAGGCTATTCTCCTCCGTTATGTACAGAGAGTTTGACGGCTTTTTATCTACTTTTTCTCTGGTGACTATATAGCTGTCAATGTCGAAAAGCGACAGCAGTTTTTTTACAGTAGCCAGCGCCTTGCCAACGTCCGACTGGACAGTTAGTTCCGGCTTACTGTAATCAATATCTCGGCTGAAAAAGTAGCCCTGTAAAAAGCTTCTATTGCAACATTCACTTTTTGCCGGCTTATAGTTTTTAAGTGCCTCCAGCTTTGCTTGCTTGGAAAAACTCAGCTCCATTTTTTTACTACCTACCTCTATTTATATCTCTGTGGTGGGCACCCGCCGAATAGCCCCTGCTTTGTATATGGCGGCACAAGGCATTGCAAAATGCAACGGAACGGTGCTTGCCGCCGGTACAGCCAAAGGCGATGGTTATGTGGCTTTTTCCCTCTTTTACATAGAGCGGCAAGGAATAATCCATCAGGTCAACGTACTTTTCCAGCAGCTTTATCGCTTCCATTTTCGAGAAAATAAAGTCCGTTACCTCCACATCGTTGCCTGTCTTATTTTTTAATTCTTCAACATAAAAAGGGTTGAGCAGACACCGAACATCAAACACCAAATCCGCATCGGTAGGTAAGCCATACTTAAACCCAAAAGACACTATGTCAATGGACATTGTCTCCTTTAAGTCCTGTACCACAAAGGACAACACCCTGTCCTTTAGCTGAGATGTGGAGAGCAGGGAGGTATCCAATATAAAATCTGCTTGGGTGTACAGCGGCGCCATCGCCTCTTTTTCATACCGAACAGCTTCCTCCAAGGAGATATTTTTTTGTAGCATAACCGGATGCTTGCGTCGGGTTTCCTTGTATCTGTCCATCAATACCTTTTCGTTGGCATCCAGATATATTATTTTGGCAATATTTTCTTTTTGCAGCTTTGCAAGAGTTTTTAATAGCTCCTCATTATCCTCGCCATTTCTGATATCCACAACGCAGGCAACTTTTTTATTGTTGGCAAAAAAATCGTCCTTTAGCTCCAACAATTTTAAAATAAGTGCCGTGGGCATATTGTCAATACAAAAGTAACCTATGTCCTCCAGTGCCTTTGCCGAAAGGCTTTTGCCTGCACCGGACAGCCCTGTAATTATCAATAAATTATAATCCATTTTTTCCTTCTTTTTCATAAGCTTATACCTTTTAGCAGTTAAGTTAGTTCTGTCTAATTCATGTTTTAATGATGCGCCATATCTAGTTAGTATTAACTAATTCAATATTATCTATTACACAATTATCATTTCTCTTTCAAGCTTAACGCCTGTTTTTTCCAAAACTATATTTTCCACTTGAGTAGCAAGCTCCTGTATGTCACAGCAGGTTGCCTTGCCTATATTTACAATAAACCCTGCGTGTTTTTCGCTTATCTGCGCTCCTCCGCAGGTTTTTCCTTTAAGCCCACATTCATCTATTAAAGCCGCCGCAAAATGTCCCTGTGGTCGCTTAAAGGAGCTGCCTGCGCTAGGCTTGTCAAGAGGTTGTTTGTCTCGTCTTTTATCCATTATCTCCTCCATAAATTGAAGGATTTTATCTCCGTCTGCCTTTTTTAGGGAAAATTTACAGGCGGTAATAAGCCAGTTTTTCTCTTGGAAAATCGAGTGTCTATAGGAAAACTCGCCTTGCTTTATTCCTATTGTTTGCCTTGTGACATTCTCGTCTATATATTCTATCTCTATAATGGCATCACAAATTTCTCCGCCATAAGCGCCGGCATTCATATATGTGGCGCCGCCAACATTTCCCGGTATTCCATAGCAAAATTCCAGCCCTGAAAGTTGGTTTTCCTGTAGCCGCTTGCACAGGGTGTTAAGCGTCACCCCTGCCTGTGCCGTAACTGTAGTACCTTCTACCCACACGCTTTGTAACCCTGACGTTTTTATTATCACGCCTTTAAATCCGCAATCTTTAAAAATCACATTGGAGCCTCTGCCCAAAACATAATAGGGCACGTTCTCGCTTTTAAAAAGCTTTAACAGTCCCATCACTTGCTCGACGGTTTTTGGCATAACAATATAATCGGCATCTCCTCCGACTTTAAATGTGGTGTGATTTTTAAGGCTTTCCCGCTCTAAAAAATCAATATCATTTTCCATGAAAAATTCTTTAAGCATTTGCAGCTCCCAACAATGCCGCCCCGATTATCCCCGCATCGTTTCTGAACTTAGCTATAACTAACTTGGTTCTTTTCGGCATATTTCTTGCATATTCTTCCCTGTCCACTATGGCTTTAAGGGGATTTAATAAAAATTCCCCCTCATTTGACACGCCTCCGCCAAAGCACAAAACCTGCGGCTGAAATATATTTATAACATTCACAACGCCACACGCCAAATATTCTATATATTGATTTACCACCGCCATCGCCGTCTCGTCCCCTAGCTTTGCCCCATCAAATGCGGTCTTTGCCGTTACCTTTGACAAGGTAGGGCAGATTTCCCACAGCGTTGAATTTTTGTTATTTTCCATCGCCTCTATCGTGTCATTTGTTAGCGCCGTGGCGGAGGCATACCGTTCAAAACAGCCTTTTCGCCCACAGCTGCACTGTCGACC
>JAVWUR010000026.1:0-21807 GCA_036667055.1 Oscillospiraceae bacterium | reverse complement strand
GGTGCTTATCGTGAGTGCAGGGGCATTGGCATTTATCGTATTGTATAACCTCACCAACATAAACATCACAGAAAGGGTCAAGGAGATTGCCACCATTAAGGTTTTGGGCTTTACCGACAAGGAGGTCAACTCCTATGTGTACCGTGAAAGCATAGTCCTCGCCTTAATCGGCACACTGTGTGGCTTGGTGTTTGGGATATTCCTCCACCTGTTTGTCATACTGAATATCGAGGTGGATATGGTTATGTTCGGTCACACCATCAAGCCATTAAGCTATGTGTATTCCGCAGTGCTAACCATGGTTTTCAGTGTTCTGGTAAATTTATTTATGCGCCGCAAATTGAAAAACATCAGCATGGTAGAAAGTATGAAATCCCCCGAATAATTTTTCTCAAAGCAAAACCGCTTGCCACCCGATATAGGTTGCAAGCGGTTTTTTTAGGCTTTATAATTGCTCTGTAGCACATGTGCTCTGTGATAAATGGCGCTATAAAATGCGCTGTAATAAAGGCGCTATAATAGCTGCTTTGGTAAATAGCGAATAGAGCTTTTTTAGAGCTTTTTGAAAATACTACTTTGCCTGTTCCTCATTATCCACAAGATGGCACGCCACAAAGTGGTTGGGGCGAACTTCCTTTAGCTCCGGCCGTGTCTCACGGCACTTGTCGGTAACATGGGGGCAGCGAGAGGCAAATGCACAGCCACTGCGTAATGTTATAGGGCTTGGAACATCCCCCTGCAATGCCATTCTGCCCTTTTGTTTTTCCATATCAGGGTCAGGGATTGGCACACTGTCAAGCAAGGCTTGTGAATAGGGGTGCAGGGTATGGGCGTAAATTTCGTCACTGTCGGCTAATTCTACCACGTTGCCAAGATACATAACCGCAATTCTATCGCTTATATATTTAACAATGTTAAGGTCATGGGCGATGAACATATAAGTTAGCTTTAACTCGTCCTGCAACTCTTTTAGCAGATTGATAACCTGTGATTGAATGGACACGTCCAGTGCGGAGATAGGCTCGTCACAGACGATAAATTCCGGCTCGATAGCCAATGCTCTCGCTATGCCTATACGTTGTCTCTGTCCACCGGAAAACTCGTGAGGAAAGCGGTTTGCGTGTTCCTTGTTAAGCCCTACCGTCTCTAACAGCTCATACACTCTCTGTTGACGTTTTTCCTTGTCATACATCTTGTGTATTTCCATGCCCTCGCTGATTATCGAGCCAACGGTCATTCTTGAATCAAGAGATGCGTATGGGTCCTGAAAGATAAGCTGGGCTTTTTTTGCGTGTTCAAAACGGTCGCCCGAGCGGTGCAAATCGATAGGCTTGCCCCTGTAGAGCAGCTCGCCTTTAGTGGGAGGATAGATGCCCATTATGACACGTCCCAGTGTGGACTTGCCGCAGCCGCTCTCCCCTACTATGCCAAGAGTCTCGCCCTCATAAATGTTGATGGAAACATGGTTGACGGCACGAAGCTTTTTGCTGCCGCCCACATTAAAATCCTTTGTGATATCACGCAAGGTGATAAGTGGTTGCTTTTCATTATCAGCCATTGATTGCCGCCTCCCTTTCGTCCTGTTTAAAGTCCTTGTGAAGTTTCCAGCAAGCGGCAAAATGATTGTCCCCTACTGTAAATTTCGGTGGTACTTGGGTTTTGCAGATTTTCATACAGTGCTCACAGCGGCTGGCAAATTCACAGCCTATAGGAGGTGCAAACAAATCCGGAGGTGTGCCGGGAATGGACACAAGGTCATCGTCACGCTTGCTATTTATAGTAGGCAAGCTGTGCAGCAGTGCTTGGGTGTATGGGTGGGAGGCACGATAGAATATATCTTGAACGGTGCCGCACTCCACAATTTTGCCGGCATACATAACCGCAACACGGTCTGCCAAATTTGCCACAACTCCCAAATCGTGAGTTATTAGCATAATTGCAGTGCCGTGGCTTTTCTTGATGTCCGCCAAAAGCTCCATAATCTGTGCTTGTATTGTAACGTCCAGTGCGGTAGTAGGCTCATCGGCTATCAATAGCTTGGGCTGACAGGACAATGCCATGGCTATCATAGCACGCTGACGCATACCGCCGGAATATTGGTGAGGGTATTGGTCGGCACGTTGCTCTGCGTTGGGTATCTGAACAGTTTTCAAAAGCTCCACCGCTTTGTCACGAGCCTCTTGGTTGGTCATTTTTGTGTGCTGCTGTATCGCCTCGGTAAGCTGTCTGCCCACCTTCATTGTAGGGTTCATACAGGTCATAGGGTCTTGGAATATCATACTCACATCATTGCCCCTAATTTTCTGCATATCCTTTTCGCTGCACGCAACTATATCATGGCCGCAAAGGTTGATGCTGCCGTGCTTTATTCTCGCCGGCGGCATTGGGTTTAGTTTCATAAGTGTCTGTGCCGTGACGGACTTGCCGCAGCCGCTTTCGCCAACCACCGCCAAAACCTCGCCCTCGGCAATTTCATAGCTTACGCCACGGACAGCCTTCACTTCGCCTGCATAGGTATCGAAGGAAACGTGTAGGTCTTTGACCTCTAAAATATTACTCATTATCTTCTACCTCCGAAGCTTAGGGTCAAAGGCATCTCTCAGTGCATCGCCCAGAATGTTGAAAGAAAGCATGGTAAGGCTTATGAGCAGTGCAGGGTAAAACAACTGGCCGGGGTACATCTGGAATGCCACAGCACCCTCGTTTGCCATTGTGCCCCAAGAGGACAACGGAATTGGAATACCAAGCCCGATATAGGATAAAAATGCTTCGGTAAAGATAGCACTTGGAATTGCCAAAGTGATGTTTACTATGATAACGCTGAGGGTGTTAGGCAGCAGATGTCGGGCAATAACCCTCATAGGGGACGCTCCCATAGCCTGTGCCGCAACCACAAATTCCTGCTCCTTCAAGCTGAAAATTTGTCCACGCACCAGCCTTGCCATTCCCGTCCAGCCCACCATAGCATAAGCGATGATGATGGTGGACACCCCAGGTTCCATAACCGTCAGCATGAGTATGACGATAATCAAGTAGGGTATGCCGTTGACTATCTCCACCACACGCATCATAAAGTTATCCAGTGCACCTCCGAAAAAGCCGGAGATGCCGCCATAAGCCATACCGATACAGCAGTTGATTGCAACCACCGCAACGGCGATAAACAGCGATACACGCCCACCGCTCCACAAGCGTACAAACAAATCACGCCCAAGGTAGTCGGTACCCAAAATGTGAACGTGACCGTCCACAGGGTCTTGGTACATAAAGCCAGCGTTTCCGTGCTCAACGTGCTGCTCGGAAACAGAATAGGGGCTTACCATTGGTACAAATACTACCATAGCAATGATAGCCACCAGTACAATCATACAGATAACAGCAGGTACGCTTTTGAAAAGCCGTGTCATAGCGTCCTTCCAGAAGCTTATAGAGGGGCGTGCGATGGCTTCCATCTGGTCAGCATCGGAGCCTACCCATTCAAAATCTCCCTCGGCAGGTGTGTAAACAGCCGCTTGAGGTGCGGGGGTTGTGGTGTTGTATCTATCTTTTTTACTCATATCACTGTTACTCCTTTCCACCTGTCATTTTTACTCTTGGGTCGATAAAGCCGTACAGCAAGTCGACCACAAGGTTTGCCAAAACCAGAAACGCACCATAGAAGATAACCGTTCCGGATATTACCGGATAGTCAAGTGAGGTTATGCTCTGTACAAAGAATTTGCCAAGGCCGGGGATTGCAAATATCTTTTCTACCACAAATGCACCCGTCAAAAGTGCGGCGGTCAGCGGCCCTAGAACCGTTACAACCGGCATAATGGCGTTTCTCACAGCGTGTCTCCACACGATAGTCCTTTCGGAAAGCCCCTTGGCTTTAGCTGTTTTTATGTAGTCGGAGGACAACACATCCAGCATACTTGTTCTCATAAGACGGCTGATAGTCGCCATTGCACTAAAGGAAAGTGCGAAGGCAGGCAGTATCTTAGACATCTCGGTTTTCCATCCCATAACCGGAAAAATCCGTGGCCAGCCGAACCACATTGGGAATTTAAGACATATAAAATATTGTAGCAGTGAGCCGATGATAAAGCTTGGTACCGACACGCCCACAATAGCTATGAGCATAGAGCCGGTATCCGCCAGCGTACCTCGCTTCACCGAGGCTACAATCCCTAGCAGCACTCCCATTATCAGTGCGAAAATAAGGGCACGAACACCCAAATCGCAGGAATAAGGGAAGGATTCCGCAATAATTTGCGAAACGGGGCGGTTGGAAATTATGGAGGTGCCAAGGTCGCCCTTAGCCACATTGCCCATAAATATAAAATATTGTTCGATGACAGGCTTGTCCAAACCATACTTTTCATTCATCATTTGTTTGGTTTTTTCGGGGATAGCCTTTGCACCAATGAACGGGTCTCCGGGCAGCATACGCATCATAAAAAATGTGAGTGATGCCAGAACAAATACAGTGAGTAAAGCGTAACCTATTCGCTTTAGAACGTATTTCCACATATTAAAACTCCTCTTATTGTTTTTTTTGACCAGTCCTACTGTCCCTGTGACGGTTGGCAGAATGCTCATCAAAACGGCAAAAAAGCTGCACCCTTTTGCAGCTTTGATTAGCATACAGAAAACATATAAATTGTATTATAGGGGCGGATTAGCCGCCCCTATAGATACAAAAATCACAGATTGATTATTTAGATTTTGCCATCATAAGGCTTGTGTCGATAAACGGTGTACGAACAACGCCGGACAGTTTTTCTGAACAAGCAAAGTTTCTTACACGGTTGTAGATAAGCCCGATAGGTGCATCGGTAGCGATGATTTTTTCAATTTCAACAAACATAGCTTGACGTTTCATAGGGTCAATTTCTGTTTTAGCATCAGCGATAAGCTTGTCGTATGCAGGGTTTTTGTAGCCTGTGTGGTTGTTGCCGCCATCAGATGTCCACAAATCAAGGAATGTCATTGGGTCATTGTAGTCAGGTGACCATCCAGCCAAAACGATACCGAAATCTTTGTTGCTCATACGGTCAAGTCTTGATTTGAAAGGCATCTGCTGAACTTCGCAGGTAAACCCAAGGTTCTTTTTCCATTGCTCTTGAACAAAGGTTGTCATACGAGCTGCATTGTCGCCTTCATCTGTCAAGAATGTAATTCCGTCCAAATCCTTTGCGGTGATGCCAGCTTCCTTTAAGCCCTCTTCAAACAATGTCTTTGCTTTTGCAGCGTCACGCTCAACCAGCTTACCAACTGCCTGTGCGAAAGGTTTTCCGTCAGCGCCGCTGATGCACTCAGGTGTAAAGCTGTAAGCCACTGTGGACTCGTTCTTCAATACGTTTTTAATCAAGCTCTCAACGTCAACTGCCATTGTCAAAGCTTGGCGGACTTTAGCGTTAAGTCTCTTGTCTGCTGTGTTAAATTCAAAGTACCAGCAAGAGCCGTCAGCGTAGGATTGTATTGGGTATCCCTCTGCTTTAAGCATTGCAGGTTGGTCTCCTGAAAGACCTATCATATCTATATCTCCGGTTTTAAAGCCGTTCATAGCTGTGTTAGAGTCGGAAATCATAAGCATTTTGATTTTTTCAATGTCTACATTTGCAGCGTTGTAGTAGTCAGGGTTTTTAACAAGAACAATGTTGTCCTCATGTGTCCAAGACTCCATCTTGTAGCCGCCGTTTGTAACAAAGTATTCAGCCTCTGTAGCATATTTGTCTCCGCCAATTTCCTTGTAAGCTTTTTCGTTTACAGGCAGGAAGGTTTTATATGCCAACTGGCCAAGCAGGTAAGGTAGTGGGTTTTGAAGCACAACTTCAAGTGTGTAGTCGTCTATTGCTTTAAAGCCAACTTCTTCAATCTTGCATTTGCCATTGTAGAAGCTTTCGCCGTTCTTGAATATGTAGCCCATGTAAGCATATTCAGCAGCGGTTGCAGGTGTCAGCAATGTTGTCCAAGCAAAAACAAAGTCTTTTGCTGTAACAGGCTCGCCATTGCTCCATTTTACGTCTTTACGCAGGTTGAAGGTGTAGGTAAGTCCATCTTCGCTCTGTGTCCATTTTTCTGCGATTGCAGGCTGTGGGTTGCTGTTTTCGTCAAGCTTTGTAAGACCGTCCATTGTGTGAACAAGCACTATGCTTGAGGTGGAGTCAGTTGTTATCAAGCTGTTGAGCTTTGGTGGCTCAGAAGCAAGGTTCATAACAATTTCCTTTGGGTTAGGTGTGCCAGGGTACATGCTCGTTGAGGTAGCCTCTGGAGTAGCTGCACCTGATTCTGCGGGTGCTGCTGGCTCTTTTGCTCCACAGGCAGCCATAGACAGCGCCATTGAAGCAACGAGTACTAACGAGATTGCTTTTTTAAAATTAATCATCATTCAATCCTCCTACAGTTGTTGTTGATTATTGCGACCGGTGTGTATACCAAACCAATCTTAATGTAATTTTATACCTTGATTGTTTTTGCGGTTTAGATATTGAAGTTACATTTTCTAGGAATTATACCGTATATGTTCCTAAATTGCAATAGTTTTGTGAAAACTTTAAGTAATTTGTAACCTTTGACTTAATTATCTAAAGTTTGAGGTAGTTTTGCACATTTTTGACAAAGACTAGACTTTATTTAATTTACCACCCCCAAATAATTTTTTTATCTGCTTTTTTTGCATTAAAATACAGACCTTAGTCTATATAATAGTCTATTAATTATATTACTATATATATTATATTATGCCCACCCATTTATCCTCATTACAAAAAAAATAGAGAGCAATAGAATTTGCCCCCTATTTTTCTATTTAGTATTGTCTGTTCCCTGTTCCCTGTTTCCTACATATCTCTCAGTTTAAATTTTGCCACTAGCTGTTTTAATATTGCCGCCTGTCCCGACAGCTCCTCGCTGGCGGCGGCGGATTGCTGGGCTGTGGCAGAGTTTGTTTGAACCACCGAAGAAATTTGCTCCACCCCTTGTGACACCTGTACCGCCGCTGCCGCCTGCTGGCTTGATGCCTGGGCAATGCGGTCGATAAGGTCGCCCACCTCCTGCGCTCCCTGTGACACCGCCGACAGGGATTTTGCAGTGTCGTCCACTAGCCGTGTTCCATTTTCTACCGCTTTAACAGAGCCTTCAATCAGCGCTGTAGTGCCCTTTGCCGCCTCGGCAGATTTGCTGGCAAGATTACGCACCTCGTCTGCCACCACCGCAAAGCCCTTGCCTGCCGTGCCTGCCCTTGCCGCCTCTACTGCGGCATTTAACGCCAAAATATTAGTTTGGAAAGCGATATCCTCTATCACCTTTATAATCTTGCCAATATCAACGGAGGATTTACTGATTTCCTCCATCGCCCCAATAAGCTGCTCCATCTTTTGGTTGCTGTGCATAACCTCTGCACCTGCGGCACCTGACTTTTGGCTGGCAAGGCTTGCATTTTCTGCCGTCTGCCTAATCTGTCCGGAAATTTCGTTGATGGTCGCTGCCAATTCTTCCACTGCTGATGCCTGCTGTGTCGCACCTTGGCTAAGCTCCTGTGCCCCAGAGGAAACTTGGTCGGAGCCGGAGGACACTTGCTCGGAGGATGTGTTTATTTGCGACAGCACACTGCTCAAGTCCCCATTAATCTCTCTGATAGAGGTTAACAGCGGGGCAAAGTCCTTGACGTAAATGTCGGGGTTTTTAGAGCGTACCGCAAAATTGCCGCCTGCCATCTCTCGAAGGAGATATCCGGTGTCCTCTACCACAACCCCCAGCGCCTCCACGATTATCTTGGTGGATTTAGCCAGCTTGCCTGTCTCGTCCTTGGTTTTTATATCGGGAACCGGAGTGCTCAAGTCTCCCGTTGCCAAAAGCTCCAGCCTTTGAGTACACGCCCTCATAGGCTTGCCTATTCTGTTCGCCAGTGTGAAAGCCACTATTACTGCGGCGATGGCGGCCGCTGCCATCAATGCGATGATGATATACACAGACCTTTGTGTCGCCCCCATAAAGTCTTTAGTTGGGGCATTTATCGCTATACTCCAGCCGTTGCTAGCTGCCACCGGCGCATAGGCTATAAATTTATCCACGCCCCCAAAGCTGTAGCTCTCAAACCCTGAAGCGCCTTTAGTCATGGTGTTATGTATGTTAGCTAGCACCGACAGCGCCGTGTTGCTCTTAGCCGCCTCACCAATATTTTCGCCCTTTTCCACCCTGTCCATATCCTTGTGGGCTATGGTGGTTCCGGCGGAATTTATCATGTAGGCGCTGCCGTTTGCGCTTAATTTTATGGAGTTTACCGCATCATTTAAAACGCCTGCCTTGGGTGCAAAATAAACAACACCCACAACCTTTGTATCGGGAATCCCGTTCTCCCAAAGAGGTGCTGAGACTATTATCTCCATCTTGCCAGTTATTTTACTCATACTGGGCTGAGAAACATAGCTTTTTCCGCTCATTGCCGCCTTAAAATAATCCTGCTCGCCATAGCTGTTGCCATCAAAAACGCTCACACCATTGGCGGCTATAATGTTTCCCCTCTCAAAGCCGTGAGTTGCGGCACGTTGGTCGATGATAGCTTTTTTGTCTGCCGCCGGAGTTTCCTCCTTTGCCAGCCTTGCTATACTTCCTGTGTCATACGCCACATTCATATATCCAATAAGCTCCTTGGACACCCTTTCTGCCGCCACCTTTACCGTCTCCGACATGGTTTGCTTTAGCAGTGCCTGTGTGCTGGTATAGTTGAGATAGATGCTTATTCCTCCCACAAATGCAAGGGAAACCAGCACCGTAGAAACTACATCCACTAAAATTCTGGATTTGATACTTTTCATGGCAATTGCGCTCCTTTTCCTTTTGTTATTGTTGGTTTTTCATAAAACGCATGGACAATATTTTGCCGAATTGTTTATAGCTTATTTTGTGCTTTGCAAATTCACAGTGAAAATCATTTACAATGTGACATATTACAACAGCTTTATTATTTTTATTATAATACTTGAAAATAAAAAAGTCCACAAAATTATACATTTTATTTTGATTTTTTATGAAAAAATTGTATATATTTGCTTAATTAATCTCACGTCTTTAAGTTTATGACGCTATAACTAATGAATGATACCTAATTTATTTCTTTATATATCAACCATTTTATCCATTATTTAGCCCAAAAAAAAATAAAATAATTTTGGTTATATGCACAAAAAATAACAGCTCCCCGTAGGCAGGTTTACTAAAGGATTTTCCTTTTCATCCGCCCATAGGGTGCTGTTATTTTTCGGCTAAACGCCGCTTAATTTAAGCTATAATTTATTTTTTCGCCTTGCCATTTGCCTGTGCCTTGCCGTGGCTTTTTCTTGACATTTATGCTTATACTTTTTACTTAATTATGCTATTTGCCAAGGTTTTTTTATAGGGCGGCTGCCGCTTCTACCCCTTCACGCACCGCTTCCAGTGCTTGACGTGGGCCGTTGGCATCGCCTATGCACACCACCTTGGGGTAGCTTGTTTTAATCTCTTCATAAAGTGAGTTTTCGCTGCGAGAGCCACAGGCAAATATAATGGTGGTAAAGCCGCAAAGCTGCTTTGTTGTTTCGCCGCACTCCACCGTCACATCACCGCCGCAAACCTTTGAAAGCTTTGTGCTTGTGAGCATAGTTACACCCTGTGCCGACAGACGTTTCATCATAGGCAATAGGTTGTTTGGCACCATGCCTGCACCAATTTCGGGCTGCATTTCTATCATTGTCACTTTCAATGTGCCACGTTTTTGATGGGCGAGGAGCTCACACACTTCGCACCCTACCATGCCGCCGCCCACCACCAGCACATTGCCGCCGAGGATTGGCTTTTCCCCTGTGAGCACCATCTGTGCGGTGATTGCAGTTTCGGGGGATACCCCCTCTATATTGGGCACAATTTCCTTTGCACCGGTAGCCACTATTACCACCTGTGGAGACAGAGCATCAAGGGTTTCCTTGTCTGCCTGTGTGTCGTATTTTACCGTGACTCCTAGGCGGCACAGCTCGTTTTTAAGGTATATCACCCAGCGGCTTATCTCCTGCTTGTGGGGCGGAATACAGGCGGCATTAAGCTGTCCACCCAGTTCCTTTCCCTTTTCTAAGAGTGTCACTTTGTGTCCACAGATAGCAAAGGCTCGGGCACTTGCCATTCCGCCCACGCCGCCGCCCACAACCACCACATTTTTAGGTGAGGAGGTGGGTGCGAGCACCAGCTCTTTTTCTCGCCCTAAGGTGGGGTTTATGACGCAGGAGGCAGGGCGACGCTTGGTCTGCTCGCCGATACAGCCTATGCCACAGGCAGCACAGGGGGCTATTTCCTCTAATTTTCCGCTTTCAAGCTTGTTTACAAAATCAGCATCGGACAGCAGTGCTCTGCCGATTACCACGCCGTCCACCTTTCCGCTGTCCACTAGATACTGTGCATATTCCGGCTGAGTGATTTTGCCCACCACAATTACCGGCACCGAGGAAACCTTTTTGATCTCCTCCCCTTGGGGCACATTAACCCCTTGTACCTCTCCGTGGCAGGGGATTATTTTGTTGCACTGCTCATACTGTGTGCCACCGCTTATTTCAAAAGCGTCCACCCCGTGTGCCACTAGCTTTGGCACTAGATATTTTACATCCTCCAAGGTGTTGCCCTGCTCATTTCTCTCGGTGCCGCTGATACGCAGTACTATGGGAAAATCCTTGCCGCACTTTGCCTTTATAGCATCTAAAACCTCAAAGAGCAGACGTGCACGATTATCCAAAGAACCGCCGTAATTATCCGTGCGTTTGTTACGCATTGGGGATAAAAATGAGCCTAAAAGCATATATGCGTGGGCACAGTGCAATTCTATACCATCAAAGCCTGCTTGCTTTGCGGCATAGGCGGCATTGGCATACATTTCTATAATATGGGGTAGCTCCTCAAGGGAAAGTCCCCGTGTTTTTTGCCCCATAGAATTTATGTAGGTGCTGCTTGCCACAGGAGGTATGCCGTAAAAAGCACTGACACTCTCAGGGCCCGGATGAGTTATCTGGGGTATTATCTTTGTGCCGTATTGGTGTATTTTATCGGTGAAGCTCTTGTAAGCGGCTATGCTCTCCTTGCTGCGAAAGCACAGTGTGTTGCCAAGGTATGGCACGGCGGGGTCAACGGACAGTGCGTCCACAATTATACAGCCCACGCCCCCCTTGGCTCTCGCCAGCCAGTACTCCTGCATTCTTTCATTTATAGTGCCGTCTTGGCTCTCATACCCAAGGGACATAGGTGCCATAAAGGTGCGGTTTTTTATATCCATAGAGCCAATTTTTAAGCTGTCAAACAATTTTGATTTCATACTTTCCCCCTACAAGCAGCGGGCTATGTCAAAGCCCTCGTGGATAGCGTCCAAGGCACGTCTTGCCTTTTTGGCATCGCCGATAATGTGGCAGGGTAGGTTTTCCTTTTTGCACCAGTCCGTCAGCTCGCCGCTGTCATTGGCTCGTGCACCCACCGCAAACACAACGCTGTCGCAAATAACCACGCCGTCAGCACCGTCACACTGTGTTGCAACGCCCTCCTTGGTTATACCCACACAGGTGGTTTTTGCCTTGATGTCCACCTTTAATGCGTACATCTTTTGCAGCACTGCAATTTTTCTAAGGCTGCCTAAATCTGCCGCCGCTGTATCTGCCATCTCCACAACGGTGACCTTGTGCCCTGCTGTGGCAAGTGCATCAGCAACCTCAACCCCCACAAGACCTCCGCCGATAACGCACACACTGCCCGTGGGCTTTTCTGTGCCATTTAGCACCCCTTGAGCCTGATAGCAGGGCTTGTTTTCTGTGCCCTTGATGGCTGGGGTTATGGGGCTTGCCCCCACTGCAATTATAACTTCATCGGGGTTTTCCTGTGCCAAAATTTCTGGGGTTGCTGTGGTGTTAAATTTAATATTTATCCCCATAGTCTGTGCCTGCTTGCCAAAGGAAAGTGCCGCCTGTTTCATCTCCGCTTTTCCCGGTGCCTCGCCAGCTGTGACGAATTGACCCCCAAGCCCGTCACTTTCTTCCAAGATTACTGGGTTGTGTCCACGCTTTTTAAGCACTATAGCCGCCTCTAAGCCGGCAACACCGCCGCCCACAATGAGAACCTTTTTAGGACTATCGGTCTTTTCCAATGTCCACTCCTCCTCGTGGCCGAGCTGTGGGTTTCTCATACAGGTGATAAAGGGGCGGTTTACCACATCACAAAAGCCGTCATAGCACCCTTGGTTACAGCCTACACAGTGGATTATCTCTTCGTCCTTGCCGGCTTTAGCCTTGTTTGCAAACTCGGGGTCAGCCAGCTGCCCTCTGCCGATAACCACCATATCCGCCTTGCCATTTTCAAGAATATCCTCTGCCTGCTGTGGGGTGTTTATTCTGCCTACCGCAACGGTGAGCATACCTGTTTCTTTGCGTATGCGAGCGGCATTTTCCACGTTGAACCCACGGGGCACATCAATAGGGGGGACCTCATACATAGATGCCGCCGTGATGATATTACCTCTTGAAACGTCCAAAACGTCCACCCCTGCCTCCTTTGCAAGCTTGCAGAAGGCGATGGTGTCCTCGATTGTCATTCCGTCCTTTAGGTTGTCATCAAATGCGTCTATTCTCATAAAAATAGGCATTGTGTCGGGCAGGTTTTCACGGATTGCACGGATGCACTCCAGTGGAAAACGTGCTCTGTTTTCAAAGCTGCCGCCATATTCATCGGTGCGGCGGTTAAAACCGGCACTCAAAAATGAATGGGGCAGATAGTTGTGTGCACAGTGAAATTCCACACAGTCATACCCTGCCTGTGCACTGCGTTTTGCCGCCGCACCATAGCAAGCTACAATTTCTTTTATCTCGTCCTTGGTGATTGCCGGCACGGTGAATTTGCCAAAGGGCATATCGCTCACCACAAACATCTTCGCCTTTGGGTCCATAGATACGGCGATAGAGCCTTGCCAAAGCTGAATACCTGCCTTGCCACCTGCTTTGTGGATTGCCTCGACCAGCTGGGTGTGCCCCTCTAAACGTGCGTCCTCACTGATGGAAACAAAGTGTGCCGGAGCACTGGGAGTGTGCACCGATGCCACCTCCACAATGTTAAGACCGCTGCCGCCGGCGGCACGAGCTGCGTGATATGCCATTAATCGTGGGGTCACATCCCCCTGCTCGCTTGCCATACGAGTACCCATAGCAGGCAAAATTATACGGTTGCGAAGCTCCATACCTCTGATTTTGATTGGGTTAAATAGACTAGTATACATCAACAATTACCTCCTTTTTTGTATATTATAGCAAATACAAAGGAGGTAATTCTATTCAAAAACCATAGTTTTATTATCTTTTATTACGTTTTCATAAATTGTGAGGGGGTCTGGTTCATATATTCACGAAAGGCACGGCTGAAGGTGGAATAGCTGTCAAAGCCGCAGAGCGTTGCGGTATCTATTGCGCTGCACCGCCCTGTTTTTAGCATTGCCGCACCATAGCTGACCCTTATTTCCCCCACCAGCTCCTTGAAATTCATCCCAAAAGCCTCCTCCATAACCCGCTCCACCCCATAGGGAGTTGCGTACAAATCTCGGCTTAGCTCCTCCAAGGTAAACTCGTGCATAAAATTTAGATGTATGTACTGCAAAATATTCATGGCAAGGCTGCTATTGTGTGGGGCTTCATTGTCCGTTTCGATACATTTTTGTTGGTATTCCCGTGGGGTCATATTATACTGCCGACTAAAGGCACGATAAAACCCTGTGACGCAGGAAAACCCTGTCAAGTCACTGATATAATTCATAGTTAAATCGGGAAAATGCAGCAGTGCCGTGGCATTTATAAGCTTTGCCATCTGCTGCAACTGGAAAAATGTATATCCGCAGGTCTGTTTTATTCTTTCGTTTAGCACCCTTTGGGAACAGTGTAAATCCTGTGCAAGCTCTTTTAGGGGTATCTTTTCCCCCGAGGCAAGGAGGGCTTTTTTTATCACCGCCCACACCTGGTGCTCATCTTCCCCACCCTCGCCAATGGCTTCAAAGGCGTAGCGGCAAAAGTAGGCGTGCAGCTCCAAGGTCTTATATATCATCATATTAAGGCTGGAAAATCTGGCTTCCTTTCTTTCCAAAAGCAGCTCTTTAAACAGCTCCTCCACCTTTTTCTTTTCCGTTTGGGAGAGCGTCACCATAGGCTTTGTGTCATACATAAGCTTTGCATTGGCGTTTTTAGGGTGTTTTTCCCATGACATATACATAAAAAGCCCGATGTAAAACTTGACGACAATCACCTCTAGCTTTTCTGTGACCGAGTGTATATTGTAAAAGTGGTGGGAATAAAGGCAAAAAAATCCCCCCTCCTTTGCCGGATAGTCACAGCCGTTTATGGTTATACAGCCGCTGCCGGAAAGTATATAAAGCATTTCCGCCTGCTGGTGAAAGGCAGAATTATATTCGTGGGATATGGTTTTTCGCTCCACTTCAATACAGGTTTCGTTATAGCTGCCGTAATATTCAATGCCGGTAAACCAATCGTTTTGCCTTTTCATAACCATCCACCTTTTCTATGTCGATTTCGTTTAAATTATAACATTGTGGTTACAAAATGACAATAATTATATTATTTATTGGCATATATATGTATAATATTATAATATGGCTTTAGTTTAGCAGAAAAGCTGTTTTGCCCCTCGCCCCATGGAAAATGTTCGGGGTAAAATTTCTCTATGGAAAGGATCTACCTATGAAAAAAATTATTGTTTATGTACTTTGCGCTGTTATGGCAGTTTCTCTTGTGGGATGTGCCACCACACCCGACTCTAGTGGGAAAAGCGAGGGGGAAAAAGAGGGCGGCACACAGCTTGCAAACCCTTTTGTGGATTGTGAAACGCTCACAGACGCCGCAAAGCTTTCCGGCTTTGAAATTACCCTGCCGTCAGCTATGCCACAGGGCTACAGTCAAGATGCCATCAGGGCGGTAAAGGATGATATGCTGGAGATAATATATAAAAACGCAGACAGCTCTATAACGCTGCGCAAGGCAAAGGGCAGTGAGGATGTGAGCGGAGACTACACCCAGTACCCCGAGACGCAGGCGCTGGAAATTGACAAGGTGACTGTCAACACAAAGGGAGACAAGGGGCTTGTGAATGTGGCAATTTGGACACAGGGAGAGTTTTCCTTCTCTGCAAGCTTTGATGTGCCACAGGACAAAGAGACGGTGACGGAGCTTGTGGGTCAAATTAAATAAGCGAAATTAAAAACGGACGGTTATCGTGAAGTAAACCAACAAAGTTAACGCTTTTGGAGGTGCATATCATGGAAAAACATCGTCCGTTTACATTTATAAACAGTTTATTAAGAAATCTTAACAAATCTCACATTTGACGTTAACAATTAGACTGTATACTAAAAAATGTCAAAACTATAACAGGAGAATAATATGAAAATTTTACAAACCCTAAAGGAAAAACTGCACAACTTAAAGGAAAAACTGCCTAAAAAGCTGTTCAACAAAAAAACGCTGATTATACTTGTAGTAATAATCGCCGCCATCTTTGCATTTTTTAAATTTCGCAAGCCAAAGGATATGCCTATAATGGCACCTGAAATCAGAACCACCACGCTGGAAAAAACCTCCCTTGTAAATTCTGTTTCGGTAAACGGGACGGTGAAGAGCATAAATGTGGTCAACGTGACAACAGGGCTTACATATAAAGTTAAGGAGATTGCCGTTCAAGTTGGAGACAACGTGAAAAAAGGCGATATCATCGCAAAGCTTGACTCTGCCGATATAGAAAAGGAAATTGCAGAGGAAAAGAAAAAGTTAGCCGAAACAAAGGAAACCTCTAAAGCCGCTTTTGACAAGGGCACTGCCAAAAAAGACGAGGCATACAACAATGCTGTAAAGGCAGAGGAGCATTGGCACCAAGCAGAATCTGCAAGGGATGTTGCCTACGCCCCTTATAAAGTTGCCAGCGATTCCATCTCGGTAGCTAACAATGAATATAACGCCGCATATTCTCAAGCCCAAAGCCTTGGACTTACTAGAAATGCAGCGTATGACGCACAGCAAAGGGCACTGGGCGCAAAGAACAGTGCCGATGCCGCAAAGACTGCCGCAGACACTGCTAAAGCCAATGCCGGGGCTGCTGTCACCTCAGCCACAGGTGATGTGGCAACAAAGCAAGCCACATATGACGCCGCCGTGATTGCCGCCAATGCCGCCCCTACCGACACGGCTCTAGCCGCCGCAAGGGATGCCGCAAAGGTTGCACTAGACGCTGCACAATCCGCTTTAACGGCTGCAAACACCGCTAAAACCAACGCAGATGTCGCCTGTGTCACTGCCGATGCCAATGCTGCTGCTGCAAATAACGCTTACACCTCCGCAAGCTCTGCATTTACAACGGCAGACACTAACCATTCCGGTTTTGTATCTGGAACTCTTTCCGCTAAAGAAAAGGCGTTAACCTCTGCAAAAGCCGCCAGCAACTATGACACTCTCGCCGCCGCCTACAACGCCGCACAGACGGCTGTGACAACAAAAAAGGGCGAGTATGATGGAATGTTAAAAGCCTATGATGCCGAGCTGGAGGCCTACAAAACGGTGCGTAAAACATACGAGGATGCCAGCACCAGCAAGACCCTAGAGGATTTAACTAAAAAGCTCAGCGAATGTACCATAAAATCGGAAACTAACGGTGTTATCACCGCCATAAATGCAGTTGTCGGCTCCGCTATGGGGCAGAGTGCAAATGCAGGCACAGGCCCCTTGGCAGTCATTCAAGACACCAGCAATCTTGTGATATCCACCTCCTTTAAAGAGTACGATATCCCCAACATAAAAATCGGTCAAAAGGTCTCAATAAAATCCGATGCCACAGGCGACAAGGTTATAAACGGCACTGTATCTCAAATTTCCCTAACGGCAAATGCCGGTCAAAATGGGGCTAATGACGTGTCCTTCCCTGCTGAAATTCAAGTCAGTGACAGCGATAGCGGTTTGCTTGTGGGTATGAACGCCAAGGCAAATGTTATTTTGTCTCAAAAGGACAACATATTTGTGGTGCCTGCTGATGCTATTGGCACCAATGAAAAGGGCGAGCAGGTTGTATATGTTAAAAACGGCGAAATATTCGAGCCTGTAGTTGTCACCACAGGGGAAAAGAACGATTTTTACACGGAAATTATCTCCACAAAGCTGTCCGTTGGCACCATTGTACGCTCCAATGCTGATGAAGCGGCGGCAGGGATGATGAGCGGCGGCGGTATGGCGGCAGGCGGCGATACGTCCGGAATGTCCGTCGCCGTTGTAGGCTAAGAGAGTGATAATGGATATGGACAAAAATGTTATCATTGATATGAAGAATATCACCAAGAGCTTTGCCATCAACAAAACCGAGACACTGCAGGTGCTAAAGGGCATTGACCTCACCATCTACGAGGGGGAATTTGTGGCTATTGTAGGTGCCTCCGGCTCGGGCAAAAGTACCCTTATGAACATTATCGGGGCTTTGGACAAAGCCACCAGCGGAGAATATTATCTTGACGGCACCGACATAAGCAAGCTTGCCGACCGTCAGCTTTCCGAGATACGCAACAAAAAAATCGGGTTTGTTTTCCAGACCTTTAATCTTATCGCACGAACCTCCGCTTTAAAAAATGTGGCACTGCCTATGCTCTATGCAGGGGCAAGCCGCACCACGGCAATACACAAGGCAAGAGAGCTGTTGGACGTGGTGGAGATGGGCGACCGTATCAGCCACCAGCCAAACGAGCTTTCCGGCGGTCAAAAACAGCGTGTTGCCATCGCTCGCAGTATGATAAATGACCCAGCTATAATCCTAGCTGACGAGCCGACAGGTGCGTTGGACAGCGTGACAGGCAGGCTGATTATGGATTTGTTCCATCGTCTGCACGAAACGCAGGGCAAAACCATCGTATTGATAACCCACTCCCCCGAGCTTGCCAGCGAGTGCGAAAGGGTCATCACCTTAAAGGATGGAAATATAATAAATATAGAAAGGGGCACGGCGGCTAAATGTTAATTTTTGAAAACATATCCCTTGCTATAAGCGGCTTGTGGTCAAACAAAATGCGTGCTCTTTTGACAATGCTGGGCATAATTATCGGCATAGGCAGTGTTATCGCCATCGTCACGGTGGGCAACAGCCTCACCAATGGCATAAGCGAGGAGCTGCAAAGCTTTGGTGCAAACAACTTGACGGTGCAGGTGCAGCAAAAGCCCCAAGAGCAGGACGAAAACGCACAGCAAGGGGGCGGTGACGTTGTTATGATGGGTGGAATGGGATATTCCAGCACCACCGTTTGGTATTCACCCGAGGAAAAAGACCTTATCAGCTACGATATGATAGCCGATTATAAGGCGGCTTTCCCCGACACTATCGAGTATGTAAACTTGCAGGAATATATGAACGCCCCACAGGCAAAGGCAGGGCCTAAAACCTCCAATATACAGACGATGGGCGTAAATGAGGATTTTCTTTTGTCCTCCCGATTAAAGATGCTCACAGGCAGGCTTTTAAATGAAAATGATGTGGAGGAGCGGCGTAAGGTTGCGGTTGTTTCCAATATGCTATGCACCGAGCTGTTTGGCTCTGATGACCCTATCGGCAAGATGGTAGATATAAAAATCAACAATGATTTTGTCAGCTTTTATATTGTGGGGGTGTATGAGCAGCCTGTGACTAAAGGGCTGTTTGCCATGAATGGCGGCTCTACCACCGCACTTTATATCCCATTGTCCGTGGCAAGAGATATGAACAACACTAGGGATGGTTTTAATGACATAACGGTGGTTACCGCCACAGGGGTGGACGCAAATGTCTTTGCCAACCAAACCAACGATTATTTTGCCAAGGTCTATGCCAAAAACAAAAACTTCTATGCTCAAGGGTACAGTATGAAGGATATGGTGGACAGTATGCAGGGAATGTACAAAACCATGTCTCTTGCCATCTCCGCCATTGCAGCCATCAGCCTTTTGGTGGGGGGCATCGGAGTTATGAACATTATGCTAGTGTCTATAACGGAGAGAACCCGAGAGATAGGCACGAGAAAAGCTCTTGGGGCAACCAACGGCTCGATACGCATACAGTTTATTGTGGAGTCGATAATAATTTGTCTTATCGGCGGCATTATCGGCATTGCCTTGGGGCTGGCACTTGGCTCCTTTGGCTCAAAGCTTATAGGCTATGCTGCAAAGCCCAGTGCTGAAATAATTCTTATCGCCGTGAGCTTTTCTATGGCAATCGGTGTGTTTTTCGGCTACTATCCGGCAAATAAAGCGGCAAAGCTTGACCCGATTGAGGCTTTAAGATACGAATAGGGTTAAATTGATTGTTTATTTTAACAAAATCCTTTACAATAGGAAAATTATTATATAAAATTAGGGTGTGGCATATTTTTGTTACACCCTTATTTTGGAAAAGAGGCATATTATGACTGTTTTAATTGCGGAGGACAAGCCGGAAATTGCAAATCTAGTTAAAATATTCTTGCAAAAAGAGGGGCTGGACGTCATCTGGGCAAAGGACGGTCAAGAGGCGTTAGACCTTATGCTGACTTGCAAGATAGATTTGTGCATATTTGACATTATGATGCCGAAAATTGATGGGCTGTCGCTAATTCAGCAGGTGCGAGAGTTTTCTAGCCTGCCTATTATATTACTCACCGCCAAAAACCTTGAAGAGGACAAAATTTTGGGGCTGGATTTAGGTGCTGACGATTATATCACCAAGCCCTTTTCCTCCTTGGAGCTGGTGTCACGGGTCAAGGCACAGCTGCGTAGAAACTATCAGCTCAACCAATCCACCCCTGTGGAAAAATATGGGGAGCTTGTGATTGACAAGGAAAAATGCACCGTTTCAAAGCACGGTGTGGACTGCCTTTTGACCGCCACCGAATATAAATTGCTGCTGAAATTTATCTCAAGCCCCGAGCGTGTTTTCACAAAGGAACAGCTATACAACTCGGTTATGGGGGACTTTTTCGAGGGGGATGAAAGCACCGTGGTTGTGCACATAAGTAAGCTGAGAGACAAAATCGAGGACAACTCCAAGGAGCCGCAATACATAAAAACCATACGGGGGCTGGGTTATAAAATTGAAAAAAAATAAAGCGTACACCATTCAAACCTTGGTGATTAAAAATTTGATAATTTATGTTTCACTGCTCATTGTGGGGGTGTGGGGGCTTTCCTCTTTGACCTCTGCGTTGATAGAGAGATATTTTTCTTCCATAGAATTTACCTTGAACATCAATACCCTTGACCCAAATGTTGTCACCGAGAGCTTTCTTGTGCAAAGTGATGCTCAAATTGTCATCTTGGACGAGGATTTTAATGTTATAAAAAAGAGCGGCGCACCCATTATCCAACACGAAAATTTGACCAATATACAGATGTCTGAAATGCTGGAGGGCATCTACCCACAGCAGGACTATTACGTCTCCTTTAAACCCATCGAGCCGTTGGTGGAATTTGAGCCGTCGGTGGAATATACCCAAGAGGGCGGCACCACGTCACAGCTAGCGCCTCTAGAGGAAAGAACCGCCGCCCCTTTTAGTGAGTATATGCTGCTGTTGCAGCGAGATGAGGATGCAAGCGGAGTTGATTATAATGTTTTGCGGCTGTATATGGGCTCTAACATCATCGCCATTATAATGCTGGTCATAATAATTTTACTGCTATTTGTGCGGTCGGTATATCGCCCATTAAAAGCTAACTTTGAAGTTATCGAGGTGAACATCTCCAAAACCCCCTACGATAACTCCTTGGTGGACGTGTCTCGTGCCAGCTTAAAGGAGAGCCAATCGGTGCTGTCTGCTTACAACATGATGATTGAGGCTTTAAACTACGAGAGCGCCCAAAAACAAAAGGCAGTGGAGCTAAACCGCCAGCTGATAACTAATTTGGCTCACGATTTAAAATCCCCCATAACCATACTAAAAGGGTATTCTGAGGTGCTTGCTCAGGAGGGATTGGACACCGATTCCCAAAAAGAATATATCAGCTACATTGAAAAAAGCTCCAATGATTTAAGCAGCCTTGTTAACCTGTTGTTTGAGCAGATTAAGTATCAAAACGGCAACAGCTTAAACTTTGAAAGGGCAGATTTAAACTCTGTTTTGCGGGAGGTCTGCGCAAATTATTACATGATTTTTGACAAACGTGGCTTTAGCTTTATATCCGACATCAGCGAGGAAAGCTACATCACCGCCATCGACACCGTGAATATCAAGCGGGTTTTTACAAATCTATTGCAAAACATTTTAAACCACAACGCTGAGCCAACCAAGGTTTTAGTGTCCTCCTGTAAAAAAGATGGTGGGTTTGTCATTCAAATAAAGGATGACGGGGTGGGTATTCCTCCCGACAGCCGAGAAAAGGTTTTTGATGCATTTTTCCAGATGGACTCCTCTCGCAACGGACAAAACAGCGGCATAGGGCTGTATGTTGCACGGCAGATTGTGGAAAAGCATGGTGGAACCATTACCCTTGACAGTGAAAAGGGCTACAAAACAGTTTTTACCATCACCTTCAAATAAATATCCGCTGAATAATAATTTATGGTTAATTCCCACGCTAGCTTTCACAGGAGCTTGCGCTGTGGAGCTTGCGCTGTGGAGCTTGCGCTGTGGAGCTTGCGCTGTGGAGCTCACCTTAAAAATTAACAAAATAATAATTTATTGAAAAATATTGTGAAAAACGATTGACAAATGCCTTGGTATATTATATAATACTAAGGCATTGTAACCGGGCCTTTAGCTCAGTTGGTTAGAGCATCCGGCTCATAACCGGACGGTCC